>JAICVG010000142.1 GCA_025935445.1 Nitrososphaera sp.
AAGCTAGGGGCAAATGCCCTATCAAACAATCTAGCTAACATTTGTCAAAAGATCCACTTATTTCTGATGCAATTTGTTTCTGCATATGTTGCAGAAATCCTTTGCCTTGCGGTCAGTATCAGCAAGAGAGTTGCTAAAGTGCATAACACAGGACCGTTTGGGACAGTGATCTAGTCCAAATGCATGACCCACCTCATGCGTGGCTTCCTTGAGCACACGTTCAATAAAGATGGATGTGTCGGCACCTAGACCATAGAACTCTTGTCTTAGCCTTGGAAGATATATTACTGCCACACCTCCAGTCAGGGAAGCCTGACCAAATACAAAATTCAAGCCCGATGAATAAGCATCGAAATTACATATACCAAGAATTATCTTTGTTGGGTCATATGATTTTGTATTATTCATTATAGTCGTTGCAAGCCAGCGCAGTAGTTTATCTGAATTAAACTGATTTCTCTGCTCATTGAATGACGCCCCAGAACTATCTAATTGTGGCGGGTCAGTAATAATAGTAATTGAAGCATCAAAAATTGAAGCAAGATGGCTAGTCAAAGGATTAAAGATATTTTTCTTGTCTTCCTCATCTGTGGCTATTGGGACAAGGATTATTGTTGTCGTTTCTTGGCCTCCCCGTACCTAAACCAATAGCATTCTTTAACTAATAGGGATATGTCCAAATTAACTAGATCTCAATTTTCATGTCGTGCTACTGATTCATATCGAGTCTATTTTCTGAAGGTTTTTCTCTCGAATCCCTTGGGCCCACTAATTACACGGGTTCATATACATGTTCTAAGAATACAATAGCTGCAAGAGCGATCATTGCTTGGTTGTGTTCTATCTGCTCTTGCGTATATGCAAACCATGCAAAAGTCAATATATTGCTATGCTCATGACAAAAAATAAAAGTTACCCATAGGTACCCGCGCTTTCTGTCTTTAGAAAGTTCCTGACTGATGGCATATGTGTATATTGGTATTTTACAAAATCTAGGAGAAAACAAAGCGAAAAAAGAGATGCGACTACAAGATAACATAATCTAATTTATCATTACTGCCATCAAACAGCTTCAGTATCTCAATAACATTAAGATCAGTCAGAGGGAACCTAGCAAATTCTGCTGCAATAGTTGTTGTTCTTCTTCATGTCTCTCAACTCCTATCATTTCGCCATAGTTAATAAAACTGTAATTCTTGTCCTTTAAACCTTGGATCATTTCAATCTGATCTTGCAACGCTTCTTCTGGATCTCTGGGATGTATTGCTATCCTAACCAGCCTTGAATTCTTTTGCATAACTTCTAGACTATACAGCTGCTTATTCTTTGTAAGATATTCTTTATTTTTCTCAGGAGAACCAGATTGATCCCAATTCAGAACACCAGCATGCAATTTCCTTGTCTTTTTGCTGTCTATGATTAATATCTCTTCTTTTCCTTCTACTAGCTTAAAGCCTAGCTGAATTAGGTCATCTATTGTAGGCTTGTTTATAGCCCAAGTAGGCGGTACAAAAACAGTAGTATTACTTATTCCAGCCTCTTTGAGTACATTAATGGCATTTTGTAGATGCTTTTTAGCTTCCTCTATTGAAAAGGTATGAAAGTCTTCAATCTTGCCGTCATCGGTCTCATGGTAATTCCCATGTAAGGCAACTTCCTGTTCGTATTCAAGCACCTTCTTTACAAATTCGGGGTTTCTGCTAATGAGATTATTTTTTTTCTTGAGATAAGGAATAATTGCTAAATTGTAATGGATGCCTAGTTTCTCAAGCTCGTCTGCTACTCTGAATATCTTCTCAGAATATTCTGGAGCCACATCATGCATTGTAACAATGGCAAAAAGCTTCTTGTTATCTTTATTCAAGACAGGACGATCTTTTTCTTGTTGTTTTTGCCCTACAGAAAGATGAATTTCATTCACGAGTACGCGGTGGTGGTCGTCGTCTTTACCATCCTCCTTCACGGCTTTACCTCTTGCTGTTGCTTCTTCCCCATTATCATCCGTCAATTTTTGCCATGCAGCCATCCCACTGATGGACGGAAATGACTACTACAATAAAAAACAGCTGGCACTAATGGTGTACGTGCCTATATAAATAAGCAGGGACGATGTCTAAAAAATTCTGCTAATTCTGAAAAACAACTGGATCGTCATATTTTGCTTTACGGTATTCTCGCGATTATGCGGACTTTGATTAGCGTCAATACTTTTGAGTTCCCTTTAGTATTAGTGTTCTTCTTCTTCTTCTCACCCAATGCATTGCAGAATAAGCTATTGCCTGTCCAACTGGCGCTAGGGTGCCGTCACAGTCCGTCTCTTGAATAGTATGCGTGAAATTTCAGACAAGCCAGCGTTTTTTCTGAAGGTAGTTAAGAAGAACTATTATTCGCCTCAATGAAATATTATATAAATAGATGGCTAGCGTAGGACAGTAAAAAAAGGATTGTAGGAAGCAGGCCAAATCCTTTTCTAAGGAAGTAGTTTGCTGATAGGGGCTTGAGCATCAACGAAGAAGCGATTAAGTGCACATCATATCGTTTTATTCTTTTCACTATAATGCGAGGGAACATGATGTGGTCTCCCTCTCCATTTGATTGGCTTCATGCTAAACCCTGTTAGCAGAGGGAGTGCACTGTATGTATACGATGCAATCAAGAACAAGCCTCCAATAAAACACAATACAGAATAAAGGGGCACCAATCGGTATTTCATGACGCCCTTTATGCTTGTTGCAGCCATTACCAAAAGGCATAACAACAAGTCGAACCAAAGGAGTGTGCTTTTCAGGTATGACTCTTCCTTATTTGCAGGGTTTAAGGCAACCTCATGATTGAGAATTGAATTTTGAATATTGTGCTGCTGAGCTACGCTTGAGGCATGTGGAGGCGTTGGGATGATATTGGGAATAGCAGCTACAATTGAAGGTGGCAGGCTATAACTGGAATTGCCATATAACATCACTGCATTGTAAGGAAGGAGAAAAAAAGGTAGTGCAATCATTGCGAACAATATCAGCTGGTGTGAAATGATTGCCGATTTGTCTTCAACTACTGCAGGCGTAACAGAGCGGCGAATTCCATGCCACAAACTGGAGATATCTCTGGACCACAGAGCCGATACGAGGCTGTCAACTTTAAACATCTTCATCCTGTACTGGCTTGTTTTGAGCAAATTGCCGATAGCTCTATCTTCTTGAATTTCATCTTTCACTGACTTGTACGTATCAATCGCTTCAAATACCACCCTCTTTACCATAAAGAAGCTTCCCATTACAAATGCAACTCTGGATTGCGGATCGTTAGCATCTGCGATACCACGATCAAATACCTCAGAATAGAGGCTCCAAACAGGCATAACAATCTTTGACCAAAAGTCTATGAGAGGAAGATATGGGATGCCTGTAAGTGCGTCAAGCTTGTCTGATAATAACTGCCTGACGGTCAATTCAATCGTATACTTGCTTTCAAAGAGGCTATCAGCGTCAGTAAACAGTAGTATATCTCCATGGCTATTCATGTATCCTTGCTGCGATGCCCAGGTCTTACCCGTCCAGCCGTCTGGTTTAGAGGATAAAGAAACAACTTTGAGCTTTTTACTAAACGCTTGTTTTGAACAAATATCTTTCATTATTTTAAGAGTCTGATCGTCCGAATTATCATCGACAGCAACCACTTCAAAATTAGGATACTCCTGCATTAGTATTGACAAAAGGCATTTTCCTATGTTGTCTTCCTCATTTCGAGCTGGAACAATGACGCTTACAAATGGCTGATTGAAGCTAAGCTTCTTATTTTCAGTCATGTTTGAGCTATTTTTGATTATTGGCGTATTCATGTGTGAATGAAGCGATCTTATGAATAGCCATACCCAGGAAAGAAGCACAAACACAAATGCTGCAAGTAACACGTACAGTTCAAATCCCGAGCTCGAAAAATCAATTGGCCAAAAGAGAACCATTATGACATCTACCTGGCTTGAACTTAATATATAATAAAAGTAATAAGATCGAGTATAATAATACCACCCCTAGTAAATCTTATATTTTATTCATCTGATGTGCGCCTAATCTTGTAGAAATTTTTTCATACAGTTGTCTTGATAGGAGTAGCCAAGCTTTTCGTAAAATGGCATTGTTTCCTCAGAGCAATCAAGCACCATTTTGACGCAACCCATGTCTTTAGCGACTTGTGTCGCATGCGAAACCAGTCTGCGTCCAAGGCCCACGTCTTCATACCCTCTCCTTACACTCACGTCCTCGATATGTCCCACTCTACCGCCGTTGAAGATAAATTTCGGCTCTACAAGAAGCGTGGTCGTTCCCACCACGACTTCTCTACCGGCCTGTCTTTGAGGTATTACAGCAACAAAAATTCTATGAAGTGGATTTGATCTTATTTCTGCAAGCACAGTCCTCGCGTTGGTTCTTTCTAATCTAGAGGTACCTGGCAAGAGGTTATCAAGACTCTCAAGAAAGCCGTTGTCTAGGTCGTCAAGCACCAATTCTCTTATTGAAGCGATATCAACGTCAATATTATATTGAGGCTGTTTTTTGTTTGCACTTTGGGGAAGCTTTGTGTCTGGATGGGCCATTTTAACCGTTACTCCAAATAAGATCGCCACGGCTTTGCTTAATTGGATTTCATACCATTCCAACAACTTAGTCAAATAGCCTCTTGGTATGCTTATAAGCTACGAAATCATAGTCCGGCTTGATCTCCTGAATCTTTTCCCTTTGCTATTATAATGCTCCATCGGGTTCTTTTGAATG
>JAICVG010000218.1 GCA_025935445.1 Nitrososphaera sp.
CTGATACGCTAGAATAATGTCGGGTGTGATGTTGCTGTTGTTGGTAGTAGCAACACCATCATCAGAAGCAAATCCGAGTCTAGCACCTAAGTTAGGATATCGTATAATGTGCATGACATTTCCTTCAGATCTTTCACAGCGGCTGAATGTGTTGTTGTTGCCGGCTATAACGGCAACCGCTTGTTGTTCCTCTGGGCATAATTGTGCTAATATCCCATAGCCTTGTAATACCTCTGCCCCCAACGCAAAAAGCTTGTATTGTTCACATCCTGAATTATCCAGCCTTCTGGCACCTGTATACTGAAGCTATCATTTGTGCTTTGAAACGTCGTTGTTCCGTTCTCAAAAGTTGCAGGTTGGCTAGTCAGTAGTTGTTGATGTGCCTTAGCTATTGTGACATTGGCAGCAAAAAGAACAATAGTAATTGCTGCTGTTAGCCTTTAACGCAATAGTTGGCAAAAGCGCAAATGGTGAAGACATTCTCATGATCCTGAGAACAAAAGACATGTTCCAGAGCAAGATAATGCATTGATTATTAGGATACTCTAAAAATATTCACCGGGTAGCGACAAGTTCTTCACAGAAGTGCAGCTTAATAATATATTATTCCGCGGATCCGTCAGTTGCCGCCAGTGGTTTGATATCTTCAACCTTTAACTCTTTACTGCATCGAGGGCATTTGACATGCTCAGGATCATCTATCGGTTCCAGCTCACTCTTGTCTGACGGACACTTGTTGTCAAAATGTGCATCCAGTACATCTGCATGTACTAGTGTAAGCTCCTTTCTGCACACAAACAGCTTATATTGAGCAAATTCGTTATTGACGTCAGTTAGGATCTGATCCATGTCTGGAGTCCCAACAGTGTGCCTTGACTCATAACCGCAGGCTGGGCACTTGAAGTTGTAAATCTTCAACGACTTCTATAAGGCAGCTCGGAATAAAAGCATGTCAGACTGCAATTTTTCTGCAAGAAGGTGTTTTTTGTCCTAAATCAAGCTTGAAAAGTCTATAACCTGCCTACCTAAAGCTAAAAGCACTCTTAGCCATGATCTTTGATTTAACTCATATGCTAGAGTGCTTAAGAGGGATGCCTCAGGCAGGATTTGAGATCGACTTGTCGCTGTTTATCATCTGTACACAGTCCATGGGAGCATTTTACTGGTCGCCGAGCTGCTAAACCGGGATATGCATACGCTAATAGCTGCTGAGCCCAATGTAACTGGGATAGGCGCTTGTTATAGTATAGCAGAAGTGAGGCGGAAGAGTCACGCCTTCTCACGTAGTTAGTAGCCGGGAAAACACCTTGATTCAGGCTAGTGCGAGTGTAGACCATTGGCCCCCTTTGATTCAGCCACATAAAGCTCGCTATTGAAATCGCATATGATTGAAAATCTCTGCTGTCACCCGCAGATCGTCATCACTGATAAGAAAGAGCGTAGAAATATGTATTATTATGAAAATTCTACAATTTAATCAGAAAGCAAAAAAATGTACAACAATTTTGTATTTATATCTAGAAGAAACATCCAGGCCTCTACTTATAGTCTTTATATTCAACCCACTATGAAGAAAAATTACCTGTGATTTGTTAGTTAAATAAAACCAGAGTACAAACACTCAATAGATAAAAGCTCTCTTTCTCAGAGATTGAGTGATGTGTTCTATCATTGGCATCCTTAGTAAGGATATTGTCGCGCCAGCACTAGTCGAGAGCCTCAAGAGAATGGAATATAGAGGCTATGACAGCGTTGGGATAGCGACGCTTTCAACTAATAAGATTTCCGTAAGAAAAGGGATTGGCAAGGTAGGCCAAGTGAACAGCAGCCTTAACCTTGCAGGGATGGAAGGGTTTGTTGGTATCGGCCATACCCGGTGGGCTACGCATGGCGGTGTCACGGAGTACAACGCCCATCCTCACTCTTGCTGCACCAACAATATCGCGGTTGTACATAATGGAATAATTGAGAATTACCTATCACTCAAGGAAGAGCTAGTTAAGAAGGGGCACATATTCCGAAGCGAGACAGACTCCGAAGTCATTGCTCATTTGCTTGAAGAGTATTACAACACAGGCAAAGACATCAAGCGCGCAATGATGGAAACAGTAAATCAGCTTGAAGGGTCGTACGCATTTGTGGCTATGTTTGCAAATGGCACACTTTCATGTGCACGCCTTGACGAGCCACTTGTCATTGGAATTTCTGACAATACTTATTATGCATCAAGCGACGTGCTTGGCTTTTTGCAATACACAGATCAGGCAATATTTCTTGATAATCGAGACATGGCGATAATCGACAAGGCCGGCGTCAGTATTGTCAATTTCAGCGGCGAGCCGGGGACAAGGAGTATCACCAAAGTCGCGTGGGAGCTTGCTGACGCCAACAAAGGTGAATTTGCACACTATACGATCAAGGAAATATTTGAGCAACGCATAAGCGTCAAGGCCGCCACCTACCAAGACGAGCACAAGATAAAGACATTCTGTGACTCAATTGTAAGCGCTAACAATATCCTTGTTACTGGTAGTGGCTCAAGTTATCATACTTCACTCATAATCTCTATGATGGGCTCTCGCTTTTTGAAAAAGCGATTTGAGCCAGTTATGGCAAGTGAGTTCCAGTACAATATGGACTCAATAGACAAAGATACGGTAATTATGGCGATATCTCAAAGTGGCGAGACCGCAGATGTACTATCGGCGACCAAGCTCGCAAGGGAAGCTGGCGCAAAAATACTATCCATTGTAAATGTTCAAACGTCCTCGCTTGCAAGGACTGCAGATGTTTCGCTCAGCATCAAGTCAGGCCCTGAGATCGGCGTTGCAGCAACAAAGAGCTTTACGGGTCAGGTGTCACTAGCCTATGCAATACTTGACAGGATTAGTGGAGGCAAGATTGGCTTTGATAGGGAGGTAATTTCAGACAAGATATCGAAGATGCTTGCACAGCAGGAGAGTATCGAAAGGCTGGTGAACATTACGATGCCAAAGGTAAACGACATCTACCTCCTTGGCAGGTCTATTCATTTCCCAATTGCACTTGAAGGCGCGCTAAAAATGAAAGAGCTCGCTTATGTCCATGCAGAAGGAATTGCGGCAGGTGAGCTAAAACATGGTCCACTTGCTCTGATGGATAAGAATGCAGTGGTCTTTGTGCTCAACCCTGACGACAGGACTTACAGCGACATGCTTTCTAGCGCGTACCAGGTGAAGGCAAGGGGTGCCAAGATAATTGGCATTTCAAATGTGCCAAATGACATTTATGATGCGATGATAGAGATTCCCAAGATAGACAACGACTTGCTGTACCCGCTGATTGAAATCATCCCGTTGCAGTTGTTCTCTTACTACCTTGCGCTTCAGAACAATGCGAATCCAGACTTCCCGCGGAACCTTGCAAAATCAGTCACTGTCAGGTAAAAAAGTATAATTAGTTTACTTGCATGAGAACATTATGAAGAAGATGGCAGGCAGCAGTATCGAAGAAGTGAATTGCGAAAATTGCGGCAACCCCATTGATGCATGTATGTGCGTCTGCCCTTACTGCGGTCAGAAGGATTCATGCGAATGCTGCCTCTACGATGCTGCGACCGGTGGCGGATAGTTCTAAAGCATTAAAAGAAGGACGCGTGAAGGAATTCAAGTTGGAAAAAACC
>JAICVG010000145.1 GCA_025935445.1 Nitrososphaera sp.
CCTGCTATGATCAGTGGATTTAGCGTAGACTTGTATGAGGGGGGATTTGCACCCATTTTCATTGCTTCGTAGATGAGCTTTGCCTGCAGATCCCGCTCTGACAGACCTACCTTTATCTCCTCTTTGCATATTTCATAAAGCTTATCTAGTATCTTTGCGGCTCTTGAGATAATTCTGACCTCTGAGTGGTCCTTTATCATGCGTGTCAAGAAGAATGGATCTGTATTGACCAAAATGTCTCCGCCGTGTTTGCGAACCGACCCGATAGTAGAGTAATCGCTGCAGTCGCTGCACACTCTGCTACCTTTTACTTGTGAAACAAACGTGGAAATGAGTTCACTCCCCCTTTCAGTGGCAAATACTTCACAGTCTATTGAAGTCTTTTCGGCTCTTGAATACTCTAATTTGGGTGTGATCAACTTTGTTGTTGTGCCATTGTCCATGCATACTGCAATGGCTTCACCCCAAAAGCCTGTAAGATAGAAAATGTTTTCAGGCTCAAATGCTGCAACTACATGGCAGTCCTCTGCTTTCTCTGCATGCTGCAAAACAGTATAACGGCGCTCCTTCATTGACAACTTGAGAAGAATTACAGTCTCTTAGTTTTATAAAGCGTTATGAGGTAGCAATTATTATTATTGTAATTTGATTTAAATATGGCTGGCTCGCCCGCTTTTTTTGAAACTATATGGAATACCTGGTGATGCTCCCCGGTCCGACGAATGTCCCGAACAGGGTCATGAATGCAATGCTTGCGCCTATGATAAACCATAGGAGCGATGACTTTCGCATATTATACAAGGCGATAGTTGAAAAAACCCAGAAGGTCTTCCAGACTTCAAATGACATTGTGCTTCTTACTACTTCAGGCACCGGCGCTGTCGAAGCATCTGTTGTCAACCTCATTAGGAAAGGCGACAAGGCAGTAATCCCAGTCAATGGTGAGTTCAGCATGAGGCTTGCTGATCTTATTGACAGCTGGAGCGGTGAGGCGATCAGGATAAGCTCGCCGCCTGGAGAGAATCCACCTTACGACAAGTTCGAGGAAACATTTGAAAAACACAAAGACATTAAAGCCATTTATGCAGTTTATAACGAAACATCTACTGGAACTACAATAAGATACATGGACAAGCTGGGTGAACTTGCAGCAAGAAAGGGTGCCTACTTTATAGCTGACGCTGTTTCAATACTTGGAGGTGACGAGTTACCAGTAGATAAATGGAACATTGACATTTGTTTGACTGCGTCGCAAAAAGCTCTGGCCGCGCCGCCAGGTGTCGCTCCAATTTCGATAAACAAGCGAGCAAAGAAATACATGCAAGAGAATCCGCCTCCGACACAGTATCTTAATTTGAAGCGCTACTTCAAGTACTATGAAGAGCACTATGAAACCCCCTTTACACCTGCGCTGCCGCTTTACTACGCGTTTAGAGAAGCACTTGACATTGTGATTGAAGAGGGCCTAGAGAACAGAATAAGGCGCCACAAGATATGTGCAGACGCTTTTTACGCCGGCTTGGGCTCGCTTGGCCTAACACCCTTTGCCAAGCCAGATGCAAGAAGCAACATGATAATTGCACTCAACTACATGCAGGGGATGGATGATTAGAAATTCCGGGGTCTATTGTCAAATGAGTTCAAGGTATTGGTGGCAGGCGGCTTTGGGGACCTGAAGGGCAAGGTGTTCCGGATTGGCTCGATAGGTGAGGTTGGTCGCTACCATGTCATGAGGACCATATCATCTATTGCCTCTGCGATGAACATGCTTGGAATAAAGACAAACACTGAAGCTGCATCGGTGGCAATGGATAGATTAAAGGCGCTTGGTTGAGTGAGTGATGACATTTTTTCTCTCTTTTTCTCTCTCTCATATTTTTTTCATAATCTATCAAGATATAGTTCAAGATTAATACCTAATCAACTAAAAGCTTAAAGCTCATCACTGTATATGCAACGTTGAGTAATGGAAACAAGCGCCGTTATCACTGCAACGACTAGGACTGATACGATCGTAGACAACAGAACAACTAGAAGTCTTTGTCTTGCTAAATATATCAAAAACATTCACCAAGTAAATAAGAAAACCGCTATAGAACATCGATATAGGTTATCGAGGTTTGAAAGATACATAGCGGGAGTATTTGAACAAATACAACAGCTGCAACAGAAGCAACAACAACACCAAAACCAAGATCAAGAGCTAGAAAGAACAAGAGCAGGCACCCCTTGATCAACTCATTGATGAGTTAAAGAGGAACAGTAGCGACAAAAATGACCCTTATGACCTCTTATCTGGATTTGTTGCTTATCTTCAAGAACACGCAGGCATTGAGAATCCAAATACCATAAGCCAGTTTGTCATAACTGCTAGAAATTTTCTCGAATATCACGATATAGAGATCAGCCCTCGCAAATTCAAATTGAGGGTAAGGCTCCCCAAGGCTGTTGTACGCCGCAAGGAAGCTATAAGCAAGGAGGAGATACGTGAAATACTGCTCAAATGCTCCGACATTAAACTCAAAACCTATGTTATGCTGCTTGCAGCGACTGGTATGAGAGCCACTGAAGCACTAGCATTAAGGAACAAGGATTTTGATTTTGATGATGAGAGCAGCAGGAATAATCGACAAGCCTTCATAAGGATAAGAGGTGAGTTCACAAAGACACGTACTGATCGCTATGTATTTTTGACAAAGGAGGTGGTAGAGCAATGTAAGGCTTGGATTGATTTCAAATATAGACGACGTCGAATAACAAAGGTTGTAAACAATAGTAGTAGTGGTGGTGGCGCAGAGGACAGTGAAAGTAGTAGTAAAGCAACATCATACTGGATAGAACCTAAGCCCAGCCCTGATGATCTGTTCTTTTCGACGCCTCGCAAAAGAAAAAAATCAAGCTTGGGAGGTCTCTATGTTCATATGAGCAAAGAGTTTGCTAAGACACTTGACCGCATAGGATTTGGCAACAGAGAGGATGGCAACGAAAGGAGAAGAGAGATAACATTTCATTCCTTTAGACGCTTTGTAAAGACCACGATTAGTGATTTAGGATATCAGGATTTTTCCGAGTGCTATATTGGTCATGCAGGCAGCACGTACTGGCGTAAAAAAGATAGTGAAAAGGCGGAACTATTTAGAAAGATTGAACCTTACTTAACTTTCCTCGATATAACAGGACTAGAATCCAAAGGCGCAGACATGGAAACAAAGACTAAGCGGGTGATGGAGGAGAACCTATATTGTTCTATCCCTCTTTTCCCTCTTTGGTTCGCTGGTTCGGTGGCTTCATCTTGTACTGTACATCCAATCAGGGAGTGCATCAGAAGCAGCAGCATTGTCAGTCAGCCTTGTCTGATTACTTCCATCTTGCGCATTCATTACATAGATTTCAGTGTTGCCGTCTCTGTCGCTACTAAAAGCTATCTTACCATCCTCTCCTGGAAAAGTAGCAAATGCAGAAAATTGGTTTGCTAATAACGGTAGCATAGTGAAAGTACCTGATGCCAAAATAGTTACTCCAACTAGCAGAAAACTATAGGCTATCGTCCTATTAGCCATAGGCAGCGCCGATAATGGTGATGACATCACAACATTACTCTAATAGACAAACTGCGAAGCTAGATAAGGAGACGGATTGATTATTCTTCAAAAAACATCAGAGCTAAGGCAACAGATGGTTTCATAGTAAGTTCACTCGCTGCTAAAAACGGGGGATAATAATAGCTACACGTTTTCTACATCAGACTGTGCTGTTGTGTTTTTCATAACTCATTTACTGTTCAATCTCTTGCTTGAGATTATTCCTTTTCATCGCTGCTACTAGTAACTTCCTTTATGATTCTTGTTGTAAAATTCCCAGATCTAACACATAGTTTTCTTTCCATAGCTGTTCCTTTAGGAACGTAAGAGCAGTCTAAAAAGACGGCTGAGGTCGTGGGTTCAAAATCCACCGATCCACTTAGGTCTTATTTCACTTTTTTATCGATTTCAACCCCCGCTAATACACACCTTCGTCTCTTTGATCAGCTGGAATTTTGATGGTAGTAGTTAACAGGCTTTCTTCTGTATTTCCTATAATCAATAATCAAAAATCAAACAGGTCGCCGAAGAAACCTCTTCGTCTTCTATGTCCTCCGTAGTGGTAATAGTCGTCATCATAATCATCATAATCTCTATCTCTATGATAACTCCGATAATGTTCTTCGTCATGTCTTGTTTGCATAGTTACTATTTTGTCAATTTCACCTCTGTCTAGCCATACGCCTTTGCAGTTGGTACAATAGTCAATATCTACGTCATACCTTCTAACTTCCTGCATTAGTGAAGAACAATTTGGGCAGTTCATAAACAGAAATTTTAGACTTGTATTGAATAAAAACCGTGCTGAAAATTGTTAGTTCAGATGCATGTGGTAAAAATTTCTTCTAGACACTATATAAAGTACGGTAACCAATAAGAATGTATCATGACTACTTGTTCGAATTATGCTCTGCTACTATGAGCGACTATCGGGATAGGTTTTAAGAGTTGAGCAATTAGAGCAGCCTTAAGCTTGCTGAGGTCGTGGGTTCAAACTCCCACGGAACCCGCTACAAAGTTGACCCTTTATTACCACTCGACTTCTATATGATATACACGCTATCTGATTGCAATTTATAAGCGAAGATAAAAGAGTCAGTAGTTCAAGCTTTAAGAATATTCTATC
>JAICVG010000244.1 GCA_025935445.1 Nitrososphaera sp.
CGTCTTTGTTCGGTCAATTTTATCACAATGACTCTATTCCATTATAGGAATCAGATATGCACAGATACTATCGATGTAAGCATTCCTGATGCAATTAAAACCCCAATAATTGTCAGTCCAACGCCTGCAGCTCTTGCAACCCAAATGCCTCTGGACCATATCTTTTCTCCAAAGATTATTCCAGCAAATAGACCCATCCAAAGTAGGTTCATCCATCCAAGCGCTACCATAAGAAGAAAGTATGCCCAACAGCAGCCAAGGCAATATATGCCATGATAAACACCCATCTTGAAGGCACCAGATGCTCCATCTCTCCATCTACGCATGAAGAAGCTCATTGGTGATTCACAATATCCAATGCATATTCTCTTCAATGGAGTAAATTGGTAAGCGCCTGCTATAATCAACAGAGAACCATATAGGTATTGTATAAAGACAGTATTTCCTGTTGTCATTATAGTACTGTTCATCACTGCTGACCATCCAAGAAGAAGCACAATGCCTGTCAAAGCCCACACTAACAGATATGAGCCCACAAAGAGAATTACCCTCAACGAGGGAAGTGTTGATGATATTGTCTCGCCTTCTTTTTCTTCTTGAATTGTGACTGAGCTTTGACGATCTCTATTATTCTTTCTGTTTATAACAAGCCTATTATACATCAAGACCATGGGAGTAATAGCTGGAAACATCATCGCAGCCATCCCTGCCGTCCAGCTAGCAGTAAAGAGGGAGATTGACAGAGGGTTGTAGGTAGTCATGGCAACCATCATATCAGGCGAATCAATAGAAGCAAACCACGCTATAGCAGAAGTTGTAATTAGTGATATAACAACTGCTTTCTGGACTCTATCCATAGTTGCAGAAGCATATATGCTGATGGATATAAAATTTTAGCATTTGCTCTTACCTTTTACCATAAAACACTAATCTCATAAACGGGTTTTACTTCCAACCTTCTTGACCTACCTTGGAACTAATTGCTGGTATACTATTATCAGTTATATAGTACTGTCCTAGCGATTTAATCCGAGTGATAGATGCAGGTGTAATATTTCTATAGGGCGAAATTTAGTCTAACAAAATAATTATCCTAGATACCCTTCGATCCACATAGTAATATTTATCCATTTGAAATTTCTATTGATCACAAGGTGCTAGATGATACTTATGGCTGACAGAATTAAGTGCTCTCACATACTTGTTAAGAAACAAAGCGAAGCCGTAGCAATAATAGAAAGATTAAAGAAAGGTGAATCTTTTGCAAACCTTGCAAGAGAATTATCTATTGACAAGGGAAGTGGCAAACGCGGTGGAGATTTGGGAGTTTTTGGAAGAGGTATGATGGTAAAACCATTTGAAGAAGCAGCATTTAAGCTGAAGAAAGGGGAAATGACACAAGAGCCAGTTAAGACAGAATTTGGCTACCATATAATTAAGAGAGCAGGTTAACCAAAAAAGGAGAATGTAAGATAAAATTGGATGCTTATCTGGAAGAAGAACTTTATGACCTAGTTACCTATTGCATACAAAATCCTAATGCTTCAGATTTTGAATCAAAGAAGCATAGAGTACAAGAAATTGGCAAAGAGTTGCACACAGATGGTGGAGTTGATGCTATGGAGAATATCTTTTTTCCGATTGAGTTTAGAATAAAAGAAGAGATTGGCAAAGATGCAAGGCTGTATCGTTCATGGTGGAATGATATAAGTAAAGAAGAATGGAAATATTAAGACACAAATCTTCTAGCTTAATGCAAATAGCTGAGAATTGTGAATAGCCCAATGAGTATGCCTCCTAATACTCACTAGAAAATTGAGTCAAAATATCTGGAAAAGCGTGAAGATGATGATGATACGATCCTGTTTGCATGTTCGGAAAATACGGAAAAGAGACTTTGGTATAGGCTACCTTGTCGACCTCTGACCACATAGTTATATGCTCCTCAAATGTAGGAGCATATATAATAGTCAACTTAAAAGTCGTATATCTTTTTCAGAGCAGTCTATGAGGCACCGCTGCCGTCTAATTATCAGTTCTACTGTCACCTAGATGCACCTGCTTTCCCCAGATTTTTTCCATGTAAATTGAAAGACTCAGTAACTGAATGCGCTACTTCTACTAGCAATTCTATATATCGCTGGGCATCATAAGCAGCACCAGGAGTAGTCTTATTGTCAACCAATTCAAATGGAGTTGCTCTCTTACTAGAGGACTTGTTATTGTTGTAATAGTCAGTTATTACATACTGTAAGATTTCGCCCGCTCGCAACATTCTGCCCTCCGCTGCTAGTTGACGTAGCGCAGTGTTTTCGATAGTATTGACAACATAGCTGTCAGAATTTTTGGATAGCTGTTTTGTAAAGACAAGTTCCTGAAGCGGAACCTTTCGATCTTTCAATAACTGCACATACTTGTTAAGTACAGCTTTGACCTGAGGCATCAACATCCTGACTTCTTTGATTGTATTGCCCTTGGCAATGACTTTTAGAACTTCTGTTTGGAACTTGTCAAAAAATGGAGGATTGTCGCGCCTTCGCATCTCCAAGCCTCTCACTTTTAGGCTGCTGTCGTCGTCTTCTTCAAATACACCAAAGTATCGATTCGGCACCGGAATATGCTTACCGCTACTGCTCCTCTTGGAGTGGGCAAATGCAACCCATTTGTAAATACCTTCAAATGATATTGGAAAACCTGTATTCTGCTCTATTGCTTCCTTTAGTTTCAGATAATCCTCTCGCGCAGCACCTTGCTTGACCACCCATATAGAATCAACAATACCATGCAGTACTCTAAAGCCATGAGATTCGGCAACTCTGACTGCTTTTAGGAGCACTTGTCTGTCAAAGGCACATGTAGCAATATGTGCATCAATATTGCCGAACTTTGAATTGCTATATCCAAGGTAGCCGAAGCTTGTAACTAAAATCCATTTGAGCGATCCTTGTCTTGCTTCATAAACTTGTTTTGTTTTTGGATCTATCTGAGGAGACTTTAGTAACTGCTTATACTGCGCACGCTTCTTAAGCAATATTTCAAGCGATTGTGGCACAATACCAATCTTCTTTTCGCAGATGTGCCAGCCAAGCTCTGGCACATGCAGCTTTGATTCAGTGCAACAGGCGCATAGGACCGTCTCGCCTGACAGATTCTTTGCACACATGATGCTTGGATAAAGCGAAGAAAAGTCAAGCTCACCAACCTGCTCATGCACGCCTACCTGCGGCTCAAATATCATACCACCGCGGTCTGCTACAAATAGCTGTGAATAGGTCTTGAAGTGTTCTGCAAATGCTGATTTCCAAGGAATTAGGATGTCATTTATCGATGCATGGTAACACTGAAGGCTGCTCATGCAGCGCCCAATTGTAGCGCGTGAAGCC
>JAICVG010000060.1 GCA_025935445.1 Nitrososphaera sp.
ATTGTATGAAGGAATGCCGACAGTTATACTGCGCACATTAGCTTCGACCTCTAGATGTCATTTGAGTTTTGTGATTGATTATTGGTGCTACTGTGAAAACATATATCCATAGGCCGCTTGCCAAGCAGTGGGGATACCTTTTTGCAGCAGCAAAATGCGCGCAGCGACGAGGAAAGTTACAAGGCAATATTTGCCTCGTCGGGCCTCCGCAAAAGTCACCTCGTATTTCCTGTATTTGTTTCTAATAGTCCGTGCCTAATAAAATCAATGCCGGGTATAGCCATGACACCTATTCGAAGGATCTCACAGTATGTCCAATCAATTGCTGATAGCGGCATCTCATCGATAATTATCTTTGGCATACCAAAGAGCAGGGATCCAATTGGCTCGTCTGCTTTTGACAGAAAAGGCATTGTCCAGAACGCAATAAGGGAAATTAAGTCATCCTTTGGAAATACAATGAGTATTACAACCGATGTTTGCATTTGCCAGTACAACCTGACAGGACACTGCGGCATAGTCAGCAACGGCGGCAGGGTAGATAATGACGCTACGCTAAAAGTCCTAGCGAAGATCGCGGCGAGCCATGCAGAAGCTGGCGCAGATGTAGTTGCACCTTCTGCCATGATGGACGGGCAGGTTTATGCAGTGAAGAGAGAGCTTCATAGTCGCAGGCTTGATGCATCAGTACTCTCCTTCTCTGCCAAGCACGCGTCATCCCTTTACACACCTTTTCGGTCAGCAGCGTTTGCAAAAATTACTACACGACTCGATAAGTCATCGTATCAGGTGTCATATTCTAATTCAAGACTTGCCCTGCGGGAAATAGAAACTGACATTAACGAAGGAGCAGATATGGTCATGATAAAACCTGCTCTTACGTACCTTGACCTTGTCAGGATGGTAAAGAATAGATTCAATTATCCAGTAGCAGTGCAGAATGTCAGCGGTGAGTATGCAATCGTAAAGGCGGCTGCGATGCAGGGGTGGATCAATGAAGATGAATGGAAGGTTCATTCTATTGCCTCAATAAAGAGGGCCGGTGCTGACAAAATCATCTCTTATTTTGTGCTGGATGTTGCCAAATATATCTGACGCCACAATTATATAGCATTCTTGCAGAAAACGGAAATGTCCCGCGGTAGCTCAGCCTGGTAGAGCTTTCGGCTGTAGACGTTGGCTTCTCAGTAGCTGACCACGTGAAGCAGCCTATCGGGCATACAATATGGCAGTGACCGAAGAGTCGCAGGCTCAAACAAACTGGTCAATAACCATTTGGAGCAAATCCTGCCCGCGGGATACACACATAATTTCTTATATGTCCGGAAGTACAAGCATTGTTTCGCATGTCTAAGATTAAAACTATCAACCCTGCCACCGGAAAGATACTTGCGACCTATGAAAATGTAAACGCTGATGAAGTCAGCAGGAAGGCCAAGGCTGCTAGAGAAGCATTTACCAAGTGGAAGAAGCTGGATGTTGTAGAGCGCGCCGAATATATGCGTAGACTTGGAAGAGTAATGAGGAAAAACAGAGAAGAATACGCAAGCCTGGTCACGGAAGAAATGGGTAAGCCGATCAGGCAATCGTTAGCAGAAATCGAAAAATGTGCTTGGGTTTGCGACTATTATGCCGAACACGCAGAAGCATTCTTGCATGATGAAATAATACCGACTGAATTTCGCAAGAGCTTCGTATCGTTTGAGCCGCTCGGAGTTGTGGCGTGTATCATGCCATGGAATTTTCCATTTTGGCAGGTCATGAGGTTTGCAGTGCCAGCGCTGACGGCTGGCAATGTGGGTATTTTAAAGCACTCGAGCATCTGCCTTGGAAGCGCAATAAAAATAGAGCAGGCATTCATGGATGCTGGCTTTCCAGAAAACATATTCCAGGCAGTAATAGGAGACTATCGGGCCGGCGAGGCACTAGTGCAGTCAAATATTGACGCAGTTTCTGTTACCGGAAGCGTCAATACTGGCAGGCGAGTGGCAGAGCTTGCTTCTCAGGATCTGAAAAAGTTTGTACTAGAGCTTGGCGGTAGCGACCCGTTTATCGTGCTCGAAGATGCCGACCTTAACCAGACTGCTTACATGGCAACGCAGTCGAGGTTGCTGAACACAGGTCAAAGCTGCATAGCTGCCAAGCGCTTTATTGTCGTAAAGGAGGTTGCAGACAAGTTTACAATGCTGTTTGTAAAAAATGCACAAGCCGAAGTCGTTGGCGACCCCCTCGACTCCAAGACCACCGTAGGCCCCCTTGTCAGAGATAGCCAGAGGCAGGCACTTGCTAAGCAGGTAGATGATGCAAAGTACAAAGGCGGCAGGGTGCTAACCGGTGGCAGCCCTATCAATAGGGAAGGCTTCTTTTATGAGCCCACTATAATCTCAAACGTGAATCATCACATGGAAGTCGTGAGGGAAGAAGTCTTTGGTCCAGCAGCCCCAATTATAGTGGTTAACAACGAAGAAGAAGCTATACGGGAAGCAAACAATTCTGAATTTGGACTTGGCGCAAGCATATGGACAAACAACATCGATCGAGGAATACGTCTGGCCCGTCAGGTTGAAAGTGGCATAGTGTCAGTAAATGAAATGGTAAAGTCTGATCCCCGCCTACCGTTTGGTGGCGTCAAGAAGTCGGGTATTGGGAGAGAGCTTTCCGAATTTGGCATCAAGGAGTTTGTCAATGTTAAATCTGTGGTGGTAAAGGATATTGCAAGCAAACTGCTGGTAGAGTAGAGGTAGAGGGACTCTTTCAGTTAGGCACCTGGCTTCAGGCGCTTAGCCATTGATAGCCTTGCATTGATGACATTAATCTGCTCTTCTAGGAGCTTCTTGTAGCCGACGAGTAGTTTTTCCTGCTCATCATATGGCTCTTTGCGGATTTCCGTCATTGTATCTTCAAAGACTGTGATTAGTTTTTCGACGTCATCGCCCAAGTGATGAATGTCTTGTGCATCTGTTTTCGTGCTAATATCGACTGATTGCTCTTTAAGCTCCCGCGCTGTTTCTTCGGTCACCTCCTTGGTCTTTCTGCCTAGCGAATAAATGAGATCTTTGAGCGATCTTCCCGCCTCTCTGGCTTTTGTAGAGACTGACTCTTCCTCCGATGTTGCTGTTTCAGACTGTACTTCATATGTCTCAACATCGCTGGCTGGTACCGTCGTTATGGTTTTCTCTTCAGTAACTGTGACATCAGCTGTGGGTTCTGAAGCCGTCCTGCTCACCGTCTCGTCATAAGTATTATTTTTATCCTCGCTTGTCACGATATTTTTAGGTTGTTAAACTTTATAAGACTTCAGAGATTGTTAAAGAGTCCTATACCATAATCATCTAGAATAAAAAAATAATGCTTAACAGTTTGGTTACGAGGAACCCATGACTAGGACAATATATAACCCCTTTAAGATATATATCCAAAGTAATAGCACGTTCTGAAAAGAGCGGATGCCCTTCTCCAAAGCATGAGGATAAGAAAGTTACTTCCTTCTAGGGATTGATTACTGACCTCCCAATAATCTTACCTGCCTTGAGCTCCTCAAGTGAGCTGTTTGCCTGGTCCAGCGTAAATTTTCTAGATACTAATGATTGGATCTTGTTCATCCTAGCCAATGCGACCAGTTCCACTAGGTCAGCGAACTTGCCGGTATAAGCACCTGTCAATGTAAACGCCCGCAGTGGAACAAGTGGAAGGTTCAGCTCTAGTGATCCGCCAAACAATCCTACCATCACGAGCCGACCCCTCTTCCTCCGCATGTTTAGCGAGTTTGGCGCGGTCTTGCCGTTGTTTACAAAGTCAATGACTGTTTCCGCGCCAAGGCCGTCAGTGACTTCCTTAACACCCTTGACTGCGTCGCCAGTTGCTGAATTGATAATTTCGTCGGCTCCTAATCTCTTTGCTTCTACAAGTTTGTTCTCATCTATGTCCACAATGGCTATTCGCGCATTTGTTGTTGCCTTGGCAAGTTGCACTGCCATTAGTCCAAGGCCGCCGGCTCCGATTACGACAACCATTTGGCCTGGATGCAACTCTGCCTTCTTGACGGCGGTATATGCTGTGAGGCCAGAGTAGGCAAGCGATGCAGAAGAGTTTAGATCGAGTCCGTGTAGCTTGACGAGATATTTGTAGCTTGGGATAAGAACCATTTCTGAATACCCGCCGTCTTGGTATATTCCAAGGCTTCTTGGATCATCACAAATATTTTCTTCGCCGGTACGACATGAGGGGCATGTGCCCTCGCCTATCCAAGGATATACTAGCACTTTATCGCCTTTGGAAAAACCTGTGACTGATTCGCCCATTTCATCTATTGTGCCGGCAACTTCATGGCCTGGTGTAAGAGGGAACTTACACCACGGTCTTCAACCTTCATAAACACGCCCTGTGGGCCAGCATATCCGCCTTCCCACAAATGTAGATCACTATGGCACACACCTGCACTTTCAACCTTTACAAGAACCTGATCGCTCTTTGGCTTTGGAATGTTGACATCCTTGATTTCAAGGGGCTCCTTCGTCTTTATTATCCGGGCAGCCCAAGCACTTTCCAAAGTTACTAGTAGAAGAAAGGGCAGATGTGCCGCCAGAAGACAAGACCAAAATAAAACAGCTCTTGTCAAAGCCATTCCACCCATATCTACGTAGACAATCATCATTATCTGAGAAGGCTCGTCTAGTCAATGAATATACATTGAGACAGCATGCTGGGTGGACCAAAAATTCGGACATGATTGAAATTTACACACATGAGCTAGCCGGCGAAAGCAGCGAAGATTTACTTTTGGCATATGGGATCGATGTTAAAAAGAAAAATGCTGCTACTGCTACCACAATAAATGACAAAGGAGAAAATAAAGCAGCAGAAGCATCATCATCATTATACCCCAAGGCATGCCCGCATCGCAGCGAGCCAAACAAGCCAACTTCAAAATTCTGCGTCAACTGTCAGATGGTATTGACATTTGATGCTTTCAATGAAACCATAGAGGAAGCTGAAAAAACAAAGGAAGAATTTGAGCAATTAAAGAAAAATCAAAAGAGAATCGAAAAGACAATGTCCAGCATGCTAAAGGTGATCATGAGGCTAAGTAACACAGTAGAAATACATACACTATATAATGACCCCCCGAAACTAACAGAATTGAGGAAATGGCAAGGAAGCAGGCTGGCTAGGAGCAATGGATAAATAACATCAATTCCAGTATAATACTCTCTATGTCGCACCCATATGCCATGCACTAAAGGTCTATGCTACTGCTTTTTGGAGTGTTTCAACAGAGATGGCGAGGAAACTCCTCTCCTCTCCCCTCGCCCCACTTCTTAATAAACAATGCTTATATCTGTCTCTTGTATCCGTCTCTCGAAAAACGTCCTCCTAATAGGTAATTATTGCCTGTTATTGCTAAGTATTGGTGAAGTTTGATGAGAATCCCTTATAATGGATAAATTATCAGTATTTGCACACCCAAATGACACCAAAAACAACAACCAAATCTCTCATCCTAGCGACATTTGCTCTTGTGGGCGTTATGGCCTCTGGAGCAATAGTACCAGCAGCATTTGCACAAACTGTAGACCCGTTCACCGACGAGGGAGGTCTCCTGGACCAATTCCTCGCAGACGACGGGGGAACTGATAGCACCACTGATAGCACCACTGATAGCGGCAGCATAACAGACGGAACAGAATCAACAGATGAAACACAGAATCAAGCAACATCTCAAGACGAGACTAACAACCAATCCAACTCGTTAGATCAAGATCAAACTGGCGCAATTAATCAAGAAATAGCCTCTGGCGAGAACTCTGAGGCAGCGTCAGCCGCAGATTCAGGTTCTGAGTCAACATCCGAGTCAACATATAAGACAAAGTCCAAGTCTGGCTCAACCCCATCCTATCCAGGCACCAGCGATAGCATAAGCGATAGTACCAGCGATAGCATCAGCGATGTCTCCAATACAGGAACCCTAGGACAGAATCAAGAGCTTAGCAACCCCACACAAGTTAACACCAACAATGCAGGTGATGACGAATCAAGAAGCGCCACCGTCGGCTTTGACCTCGGGTTCGAGCAGTTTACAGAACAAGACTCTACAGTACCGGGCATTGGGACCAGTGTTCCAATAGTGATACCCCGATAGGATACCTAACCAGCTGCTATAAAACGAAATCAAAGCAATAACCCACAATATGGGATAACAATCCCTTCTTTTTCTTTTTCTTTTATTGCTCCTGCTATAATCTATTATTTTGTTGCTCAAGCGCTATAGCAAGCAAGCACATGCACGCGCAAGAAAAACATTCATACAAATGACCACTACACATACGCAGACACACAAAAGTACGCACATATACCTATCATCATATCGCTGGCGCTGCTAGACAAAAAAATGAACAAGCTGCTAAGACAGAGCTATAGAGCCATAGACTAAAATTAAAAAACAATTATCTATTAAAAAGCGCAGCTCCTTAGTCAATTATTATATATCCTTCCAAGTCTTCGTTTTCCTAATCCTTTAAAAGTTATACTGACAGATAGCGAGGAAAAACTCCTCCTCACCATCTCTTAATAAACAATGCTTATATCTGTCTCTTGTATCCGTCTCTCGAAAAACGTCCTCC
>JAICVG010000015.1 GCA_025935445.1 Nitrososphaera sp.
AATGACCTGAACTGATCAAGGTTTGGAAAAGTAGGGTTGATGCTGCTTTGATTTGCATTGGTAAGATAGATCAACAGCCGCTCAAGGATAAGCTACCTATTATCCAGTCCTTTAAGCGAGCTTCAATAGTTGAATAAAGAACTCTTGTTATGCGTCATGATACTTTGATTCTAATTGTTTTAGAAATTTTTCCTATAGTGCATTCTGAGCAAGAATAATGCTAAGAAAAATTGCAAAGGTTAGGAGGGATAGTTATAATTACATGTCGACAGCAATAGTAAAGGCAATTGGAAACCGTATTGAATTTCCTATTTTTATTATTATTATTATTATTATTATTATTATTATTATGAGTTCAGTTCAATAAACTCATCATCAATCAAAAACTCCCTCTTTGAGGAGGGTATGGGGGTATGTATGTCTAGCTACTACTTTGTGAAGATGAAGTCGCGAAGCGAACACCAAAGCCATCTGGATCAGAAATTATGAAATCCCGAAGACCATAATACCGATCAGCAATAGGAATGACAATTTGCGCTCCCATTTCTTTTACTAGCTTCCAATAATCGTCCACATTTGGAACCATGATTCTAATATTAGCGAGAGGAAACTTGGGCGGCTCTGGCAACTCCACATCATCACTAGCAATTTCATGGTATGCCGAGAGTTCTGCGATATAAAGTTGATGATCCTCCCATGTCAATTCTACAAAATCTCCAGCGTCACGAAGTATTTCAAATCCCAACTCACGATAGAATTTAGTTGATCGTTTTATGTCCTTAACAACAATCTCAGTCACCAGCTGCTCTGTAGAAGCGACATATTTTTTATTCTCCCTATGATGATTATTACTCAACTGCAGATGCCGACGATTAATCGGCTCATGCATATACTTATTAGTTATCAGTTGTGAGCAGATTAACTTTGGCTGTGCTTCTAATGAGAAGCCCCGCAATGACAATAACAACACTATAAAGGTTATAATAGGTTCCAAAGAAGGGAATGGAAGCCACTGTGGGATATGATAGTTTATACTAGATACACTTACTCAGGGAGTTTCTTTTGAGCAGTTGCTTTGGCTAAAGCATCCAATATTTTCTCCTTTGCATCCTTTTCCTTTTTTGAGGATTCCTTTCCTTCAACCATCTCTTTGAACTGGATGGCATTGACAACAGCCTTGCCGCCATAGTGGTTGTTGAAGTAAATTCGCAATCTCTTTGCTTCAGGGTCTTTTGTTATTTTGTTGACCTTTTCAGTCCAAGGCTTCAGTTCTTCTTCTTCATAAAGATAGTTATACCAATAACCCTTGTTCCTGCCATGAAATCTAATAAATGAATGATCTGCAGTCAATATGATGTCGGATAGATACCGCAGTTTTGGATCCGGCGAATCTGTCATTACAGCCGCAACATTATAGTGTCTTAGCATTTCCCAAGGTCCCTCAGTCTGCCATGACGCATGGCGGAACTCCAGTGCATAATCGTAACCTGATGGCATTCTATTGAAGAATCCTTCGACTTGCTTGAACTCATTAACTGAGAAGCTCGGTGGTAGTTGCAGCAGTATTGCGCCAAGTTTGTTTGCATTCTTTAGCGGAGAGATCTTTTCGAGAAACTCTTGGAGCGCTTCCAGTGCACCTTTTTCGACATTCATGAGCTTAGTATGTGTCACAGTCTCAGGCGCCTTGACAGAGAATTGAAATCCGGGAGGTGTAGCTTTTACCATGCCATAGAACGTTCCACTAGTCATCTTTGAGTAGAACTTCTGGTAAAATGTAGCATCCAGCTCAGCTGAAGGGAAAAATTCAGAATAATAACGCAAACGCTTAGTCTGAGCATCTGGATAGAAAGAGCCGACCCAGCCCCCTTTTTCAACCGGATCACCGTAATTCCAGCCAGAGCAACCTATGGATACTTGTGCCATGATATGATATATTAGAGGCAACTCAGATATTTTTACTTGTCACTATGCTTGATTCTTGAAAATATATAAAAAAAGAAGGCAATTGTTACTATTGTCTTGCATCAAAATTCAAATGTCTAGCATATAATCGGGATAGTTTTTGAAGATAACTGCATGTGCTGCTCTATTGGCAGCTATATCATCTTCATCATATCTCATCTTCTCTATGAGATAACGCCTTTCCAATCGGATTCAAGTTCAAATTAGTAGAGCACCTTTTCTCCTTCTTTACTTTAAAGAGCAGTAAATTAATATGATCACCAGTTTGAAAATAGTCTCAGGGATAGAGCCAGTTCTTGAGCAGTAGAAGAAACATCGAAGCTAACCCTTTAACTGAGCTATTTGCTGTCTATTTGGCCAAAATCGAGGATGCATTAAAGCGCGAGGTTGACCTATACTCCTGGTCAGAGTTCCACGCTCCACTTCGCTATGCCTGCGAGGGAGGCAAGCGCATCAGGCCCCTAATCCTTGTACTGTCGACAGAATGCATCAAGTCTAAAAAGGTGGAACCTGACGCATACCTGGCTGCTTCTGCAATCGAGCTTCTACATACGGAGTCTATAATCCACGATGACATTATTGATGAGGAGAATCAGCGGCGCGGAAAGCCTTCATTCCACGTAAAATATGGCTACAACAGCAGCATACTTACTGCAGATTTTGTTCTTGGCGTCATACTAAACATCAGCTCAAAATTAAAAGATCCCCGCATCATCAACGAGCTATCAAATGCCGCAACCAAAATGACTGAAGGGGAAATGATGGAGATAAAGCTTGGTAAGGAAATAGATATCACCGAGGACGACTATATCAAGGTGCTTGAATTCAAGACGGCTTCGCTCTTTGAAGCATCAGCCAAGATTGGTGCAATAACTGGAGGCGGCGACGAAGATCAGATACATACTATGACATCTTTTGGCAACCTGCTGGGGATCGCCTACCAGATACATGACGACCTTATTGATTGGAGTAACGAAAATCGACTTTTTAACATGCTCGTCAGGAAAAATGGCAAGCCAAAGGATTTTGTCGACCAGATGGACAAGCTATATCACTCATATGCATCAAAGGCAAAGAACGAACTTCGCAAGATATCAACACAGAGCGAAGCCAAGCGCCACTTGGAGCACCTGACAGACCTTACGTCGGTCCAGTTCTAATGAAAAAAGGCGACAAACATTGAATAATTTGGGTAGTATCATTATGACACACCTCTCCTTGCAAGCGACAGAATTTGCTTCAACGGACTATGAACTGATGATATCGCATAATTTCACAAGATAGAAAACGAATATCCTTTGATTTAGAATACTTGCTCTACGAAGAGATATAACCTGCAGGCAAAACAATTAAACGCCAACGTGCAGCTTCTCCATTTTGGTTGTCACTAAGTGAAGCTGTCAGGCCGCCATGGATGATAAGGACACGATCGATGTATTTTGTAATACTTGTGGTTGCATTCGTTGTTTTTAGTGCAATAGTCGCTTCTGGCATAACATTTGAAGCAGATGACGCAGCTAGTCGCTACTTCAAGTCAGTACATGGCAGCAACCCCAGTATTGACATGGCAATGATAGTAATTACTTCGCTAGGTGATGTAACAACACTGTTCATTCTTGGCATCGCATTAACGATAATTCGGCGTACGAGGAAAGTCGGTATGATATTTCTTATTGCACTGGTCGTTATTGTAGTCTTGGTCATGTACATAAAGCCTCTGATTGGAAGGGAGATTCCACCTTATGGGTTTGAGCCAGCTTCACAACTGCCTGAAAACTTTAGCCTTGAAAGCGATAGTCTTGCGCCTTTTGCCGCTGGATTTTCATATCCCTCCGGTCATGCTGCTCGTGCCACTGCACTGGCCTTTATTGCAGGGTATGCTATATATAACAAATCCAAAAAAATGGGCTATGCGATCTGGGCCTTTCCAGTCATTATTGGCATTACGCGCATCTATGTAATGCAGCATTACCCGACAGATATTATCGCTGGCTTCATGTTTGGAGGATTAGTGTCCGTGGTTCTGAGCAATGCCATGAAGCTTGATGAGCCATTCTTTCTATCTAGAATAAAAGGCAAGGAAGATAGAGCCTTCTAAGTTTTTGATATTGCAGTACAAGCTTTCATATGAGGAAACTAATCATGCCCGTGGCACTACCAACTATGCTCAATTTTGCGCAACCCTATGTTGATCATGATAAATTGCATAAATGGGCCTCGGAGCATGCGTGATTCAATTAAAAAGATATATGATAGAGGGTGGTGTTATGAGTCCCGGATATTATTTATCTACTATTATGTGATAATTTTTTTTGGAAATTGAGAAATTATCATGCTTTATGCTTCAGTTGTGAGAAAGCTAAGTTTTCCTGATTCTTTCTCTTGAATACAAGAGAAAGATATCTCTCTTGTTGTCCTGTGGTATTATACCTTTTTACTTGATCTTTTGCATTTTCTAATAGCAAGATAGAGACACAGTTGTTGAGGATCTCACCAAATAAGAGAAGAAGCTGTTCAGTTGTCGAAATCTTTAATTCTGATCAGAATCCTAAAAATACCATTTAAGATGGACATATCTTCCGCTCTGATAATGAACATCGCTGGATCAGAGTGGATCATAATCATACTTTTTGGACTTATCCTACTATTTGGTACTAAAAAACTACCCCAGTTTTCACGCACAATGGGCAAGGCTGTAGGAGAATACGAAAGGGCAAAGGAGATGTTCCGTCATGAAATGGAACAAGCAGCAGAGAATGCAAGAGGAGATAACAAATTTCCCAAGATAATGGGTCCAGTCGCCACAGAGAGGAAAAAGCTTGAGTCAATTGCTAGCTCGCTAGGCATAGAGGGCCATACTGGCCTTACAGACGAGGAGCTCCGTATCCTTATATCAAAGAGGATGTCAACCTGACCTACAGGATACCCTCTACAATTTATACACAAAACTTATAACGTCAACTTTTCCAGAACAATGCATGTTAGAGACTGAAAAAGGCTCTACAGCGGCAATAAACCCCTTTGAAGTTGCCCTCAAACAGCTTGACGAAGCAGCCAAGCTTATAAAGCTAGACAAAGGTTTACAAGAAGTTTTAGCTAACCCAAAGCGCGTTCTTACAGTATCACTGCCGATAAGAATGGATAATGGAGAGACACAGGTTTTTACTGGATTTCGCTCGCAGCATAATGATGCCCGAGGCCCTTACAAGGGAGGCATCCGCTATCATCCACAGGTCACTATTGAGGAAGTCAAGGCTCTGTCTATGTGGATGACTTGGAAGTGTGCTATTGCTGACATTCCGTACGGCGGAGGCAAAGGCGGCGTCATATGTAACCCAAAGGAAATGTCGGAAGGCGAGCTAGAACGCCTTACAAGGCGCTACGCTTATGCTATTGCAGACATTATTGGTCCGCACACAGACATTCCAGCTCCAGATGTTTACACTGGCGGCAAGGAAATGGCTTGGATAATGGACACATACTCTGCACTTAAGGGCAATTACGTTCAGCCCGAAATTATCACAGGCAAACCGATCCCAATTGGCGGATCACTTGGCAGAAACGAAGCTACCGGCAGAGGACTGGCGTTCACAGTAAGAGAAGCTGCAAAGAAGCTTAAGGTAGACATGAAAAACACTACAATGGCAGTAGAAGGCTTTGGAAATGCAGGTCAGTTTGCTTCGCAATTTGTAGAAAATCAAGGTGCCAAGTTGATCGCTGCTTCTGACTCAAGAGGAGGCATTTATAATAAGAATGGTATCGATGTAGCCGAGCTAAGAAAGCACAAGGAAAAAACTGGCTCAGTTGTAGGGTTTTCCGGCGCCAATTCGATAAGCAATGAAGAGCTACTCGAAACAGAATGCACAATACTAATACCAGCTGCACTTGAAAATCAGATTACTGCCAAGAATGCTAGCAGAATCAAGGCTAAGATAGTGGCAGAGGCTGCTAACGGCCCAACTACACCTGAAGCAGACGAAGTACTCCACAACAACAAGATCTTGGTGATTCCTGACATCCTTGCAAATGGTGGAGGTGTCACTGTCTCATACTTTGAGTGGCTGCAGAACCTTCGTAGGGACTATTGGACTGAAGAGGAGGTCAATGAAAGACTGGATAGAAACATCACTAAAGCATTCCTTGACGTCTATCATACATCTGAAAAATACGGCATTGACATGCGCAAGGCAAGCACGGTTCTAGCAGTCAATAGAGTTGTTGAAGCAATCAAGATAAGAGGACTTTGGCCATGAGGACCAATAACCCTTAATTTAATTTGCGAACTTGGTTACCTCTAAAAAAAGGAAATGCTAAATGCACTGGTTCTCTTCTTCTTCTTCTCCTTCTCCTTCTCCTTCTCCTTTGCTTTGTGTCACAGTATACGAAGATTATTGAAAATGAGGTAAAAGCAGTAGCATAGTTCTAATGATTAATAGACAAGGTATGTCCTATTCTTTTGATATTCAAAAAACGCAGACATAGAACGCCACACCTATTATAACATCTTGATGATACCCTATGAACCCATTAACTGTGAAGGTTATAGAATGAATGAATATGCTTACTTGAATAAATGGTAACTAACCCTGGGGATTGTAAGGTACCCGTTTGTTCAAGATTTCAGTAGCACCTGACAGAGATATTGAACTGTCGATAATGTATAAAAGACATACTGATAATTCAAGCACATAAACTACACTTCTTGCGCTAGTTTAGTATTTTAATAGAACACAGTAAAAACAGCCCAAGTGATAGGTACTAGAGATGCGTATTTGTCATGTATATACATTTTCCCAAGTCACTTCATCAAGTGCAGCAGCTATTTGGCTATATGGTCTTGTTGAGCTCCAAAATATCATTACATGGTCTGCAGTCTTATTATCATGCCAATAAAGCTCTCCGGTAGAGCCACCGTCATCTATGCATACGGAGCTTTCCCTTTTATCATAAAATGAGCAGGATGCAAAATGGAAGCTATGTGTTGACTCTATTTTCAATCCATGTAATGGAAACTGTTGTCTATAGTATTCTAAATGACCTTGATGCAGCTGACCATCGTTGTCATATGGATTTGCAACTGGCCTTTGTGGCGAATAAAAGAACCCTGCAGTTATATTAGACGATTGATCCACTGGTGTATCTGTAACCTTGATAGTAATTGGTTTAGCTTCTACCTTGTCCGTTCCATAAAGATATGCTTCCATTCTATATTCTCCAATTGGCAGGACTGTTGTTCCAGAATTAGATATACCTCTGTTAAATTTAGGATAACTAAGGAGGGGTGTCTGGAATGCAGTCTCATTGGTGTGGGCATCAACCACCCTTACAATGTAATCATGTGGGATATCCCAAGGTGCGTCAGCCATATGAAATGCGATACTTGTTCCATTTGATACTGTCAAGTTTGTCGGAATAGCATAAGCATTTTTGTTTGTAATAAGTTTGTGAGATTCTTCAGGCCAGTTCTCATGAAACTCATTTGCCATATAAATTACAAAAGTTTTTACAGTCTGGGGCACTACGAAAGCCTCTGTTTCATATACAACGGTAGAGGAATTGGACGATATGGCCATCGTTGTGTTAGCTGAAATTGCACCACTACTACTACTATTATCATTGGAGGACGACGATGGATTTGATACAAGAAATGTTGCTAGTTCTTGAATTTCATAACCTAAACTGTCCATAGCATAAGAAGGAGAAGGGGCTGATACTCCTATTTCTGCTAGATAGAAGACAAGGATAATAATAGTAGCAGTAGTAGTAATACTACCACTTAATAGTGAACATAAAGTTACCTTCATTATAATTTAATCCAGCCTTGCAACACCATTATTACTTTTTTTGATATCAGTCAACGAATTTAAGAGAGACGTTAACACTTATTTTTGATAGCTATCTTACAACAAACTCAAGAAATTATATATTAGATTTATATTAGAAAAAGAGAAGAGAACGCGAGATTTGAGTCATGAGTTCGGCCTAGCTTAGCAGCAACTGCTCTGCTCTACATCTGATGTGGTGTAATTATTACCAATATTATCAACAGAGAGATGTACTAATCTCTCACTTGGTCTACTTTTCATTCCATACTTCTCTACCTAAAATCGAAGAGGTAGAGTCCATATAAGAAATGAGAAACCATTGATTACCTTTTTATGCCTACATATCTTCACGTGTCATAAGATATGCCCAAGCAGACAGTTTACGGAAGATGTCCAAGCTGCAAGACCAAGAGCCAGCTAGAAGTAGTTTCTCGCAATCCAGGAAGAGAGAAATTCAAGTGCAATCAATGCTATCACAAGTTTGGAATGGATGAACTTTAGTTCCCTTAACCAGTCTCCTCAATTACTAGAAGTAGCTAATCAAATGCATTTCTCATCCAAAAAGTAAGATATTCATGCTTTTTGGTGTCGCTAGCGAGCTCTTATTCCCTCCTTGATGCTGATGGGTTGACAGCCCAGTAAATTGATCTTCTCCTGTACTGCCTGCTGCATCTGTCGCTCACACTATGCATTTGCAATCTTTTCATTCGTCTAATCAACAAATTTCCAACACTGTATATGTCATCCTTATGCCACACGGTCTGTCTTGTATTCAGTGTCTGGCTTTCTTTTAATTTAGACAATTTGTAATCTTATTATCGCTCTAAGGTGGACATGGTTGGTTGTTGAGAACATGTGATCTCTCTAGGAATAGTAAATTTTGCTCTCTAGCCTTAATTCTAGCCCAATAGGGCCTATCTAATATTCAAGAATACGATAGCATAGCTGCACCAACCCACTCTCAAAAGGAATAGACTCTAGCAGTCGCAAGTTTACGCGTTTTTTTATATTGTTAAAAAGAGGAATGCCTTTTCTAAGAATGATTGGATGGACAGATAGAATAATTTCATCTACCAAATCTGCATTTAGGAATATTGACACCATTTCTCCACCTCCTAATAGCCAGATATCTTTATCGCCAACTGTCTGTTTGTTGGATTAGACGTCTGACAAATCCTGGAATATCGTCATCAATGTACTCTACATCAGGGGTCTTTTTCTTCTTCAAGTAAAGAGAGTGTCCCATCCAATTTTCCAATCTGCTCCATAATCCCCTTTTTTAATTCTCTGAGGAGCTCTTTATCATGTTCTGGATCTATTCTAAGAATTTCATCGAATAAATACAGAGTGTAAAATAGGTTGTTTACTCCGAATTTATCAGCTAGACGTGGATTTTGAACTAAATCGATAATTTGCGCAAAATCTAGAACTATCTTTTTTCTTAGTTCTTCTGTTTGTTTTCTTGAGCGGTCAGCACTATATCTTACAATTTGCCAATCCTTAGGTGGAGGGTCATCGCTATATTTATCAATGAGGTTTTCTATTCTGACTAGATTTTTCGTAATTCGCAATGTATTAGAGCTAATACGATGTAAATAGTAATTCTTTTTTCTACCCTCTCTCTGCTTAACTTCAGCAGTATCTCTTATCTTAACTTCAGTGAGTATCCTCTCCATTATTTTGCTTGGTTTCATTTGAAAATAATAATATCCCATGACCAGTCCGATTATCCCAATAGCAATTCCACCTATACTGCTGAGGAGTATAGTATTTGTATATACAATTTGCAGGTTCAGGTTGTGCTGTAGAATAGTCAAGAGGGTCGCAGTAGTACCAACAGCTATAGCTATGCTTGCAGGGACTATCCAGAATATTGGATCTGACCGCATGTATACCAGCATATCCCGAGCGGCAGTGGTATTAAACTGAACGCACTTCAACTTACAAACTACAGATTAATCCCTTCAAAGATTTTCTCTTTCTAAAGGCTTTATCTTGCCTGCTTTTATTCTGCAGAACCATCAAAACATGATATAATGTGTACAAAAGCAATATCACTGATGTAGGCAATGACTACTACCATTATTATCTCCCTGTTTGATATAAAACCAGCTGAATTTGGTCAGATGATAGACATAGATGGAGTAAATGCGATTTAATACCGTAGTTCTCTATAGTAGGAAAAGATTGGCAGGGTGGGATTTGAACCCACGAGCCCAACTCATCAACACTCCCAAACAGGTATTATTTATCTCCTATCTAAAGGGACAGATATGGAAAGAGAAGAACTGCTCATGTCCT
>JAICVG010000045.1 GCA_025935445.1 Nitrososphaera sp.
CCAAAAGTCAAACTGAGGCGACATCAAATATCCCTTTTGCAATTGCATGTGGCCAAGGCCAAGCACATGGCCTACTTCATGCACCGCGGAGTTCCTAAATGCATATGAGGGCAGGTTTATTTCGGTCTTGCCGTCGCCATGTAGTACAAGTGGCGAAAGATAGATTCGTAAATCAAAGTCGTTGTTCTCCTCCCCGCCGGCGCCGGCCTTGAATGTCACAGATGTATATGCGCCTGTCTGTGCAGGATAATCTGGAAAATCGCTATATTTGTCATAAATGTATACCTTGATGTCACATGATTCAAGCTCTGCATCAGATTTGACAAACCTTGCAGTGATGTTCCACTCTTCTGGGTTCCCTGTGTATTCCTGCAGTGCCTGCCGCCACTTTTGCACGGACAGCTTTGTCCACACAAAGTATGCATTGTCAACTCCGTCTTCCTTGTATATGCAGCTCTCTATGTCGTCTTTATCCCAGCTGTGCCTTGTCATAGGAACAAAAGTCTCTGTAAAGTCAGTCTGCTCAGAGTAATACTTTGCAGCCAATCCTGGCGAAAAATTAAATGCAATAAGAAGAAACGCTACTGCTGTCAGTGCAAGAAGTGACAGTTTCTTGCACATTTTTCAGACGACTACTTTTTCGTCCTTGTCCAGTGTAGCGATGTTGAATGCCTGCTCTATTGTTGACACAAATATCACGCCGTCTCCGTGCTCACCGGTTCTTGCAGACTCGATGACTGCCTGCACCACTTTGTCTACCTGACCGTCTGGAAGTACTATCTCAAACTTCACTCTAGGTAGTAGATCGTATGCTACTGGCTGACCTCTCCATTGCAAGTGGAGTTCGCGCTGCTTACTCCATCCTGATACTGTAGAAATTGTCATGCCCCCAATTTTCATCTGCCTGAGCTTTTCCTTCACGACAGGCATCCTTTCAGCCCTGATCATGGCTTCTACTTTCTTCATCTATATAGCATTGAGTGTCATGTACCATAAATTGTTATTGTTCTATAGTTATTTTTATTAAAAATGATTTATAAATTGTCATAATAGAGGTAAGCCATTTGAGAAATAAGAAATTCGTCCTTGATACTAGCATAATCATAGACGGCGAAATAACAAAGATGCTTGAATTGGGTAATATAGAGCAAGAGAGCGACATTATTATCCCTCTTGCAGTTCTAGATGAGCTCCAGTCTCAGGCATCTATGAACAAAGAGCATGGCTTTGTAGGGCTTGAAGAGATAAAGAAAATGAGGGAGCTCTGTACTGCAAAAAACATCAGCCTCCGTTTTGTGGGTCAGCGGCCTGACCTTGATGACATCAGGCTTGCAAAGCATGGCAGGATAGACGCAATAATCAAAGATGTTGCGATGCACGAATCTGCCACGCTCATCACGGCGGACTATGTGCAGGCGCTGGTCGCAGAGGCGCAGGGCATCCAGGCAATGCATATTCGGACACCAACTAAGACGACTGACCTTGAATTTGAAAAATACTTTGATGACACGACAATGAGCGTCCACCTAAAGGAAGGAACATTTCCAATGGCAAAGAGAGGAAAGCCAGGTAACTTTCAGCTTGTCAAAATAAGCCAAGAAAAGAGCACCTATCATCAGCTGTTAAACATAACTAGGGAAGTATCTGAAGCGAGTAGGGTTACAGGCATGGGCTCTGTAGAAATAAGCAGGAGTGGTGCCACCGTCCTTCAGTTTGGCAACTTCAGGATTGCAATAACAAGGCCGCCGTTTTCTGACGGACTAGAAGTGACAATAGTTAGACCAATCATTCGGCTTGAACTTGAAGATTACAATCCAAGCAACAAACTGATGGAGCGGCTTTCCGGCAAGGCAGAGGGGATAGTAATAGCCGGTCCGCCGGGGTCTGGTAAGAGTACGCTTGCAAGCAGTATTGCACAATTCTATACCAAACGAGGCAAGATAGTCAAGACCTTTGAATCACCGCGTGACCTACAGGTGCCTGATGAAGTGACGCAGTATGGTCCCCTTGAGGGCAGCTTTGAAAAAGCAGTGGATATTTTGCTCTTAGTAAGGCCCGACTATACCATTTTTGATGAAGTAAGAAGGGCGCAAGACTTTGAAGTATTTGCAGACATGAGGCTTGCCGGTGTAGGTATGGTGGGTGTAGTGCATGCAAGCAGCCCGCTTGACGCAATCCAGCGCTTCATGGGCCGAGTCGAGCTTGGCATGGTTCCTCATATCTTGGACACAATAATCTTTGTGCGGGAGGGCAGTATAAAGAAGGTCTATGAATTGACCCTGACTGTCAAGGTGCCAAGCGGCATGACAGAGGCGGACCTTGCAAGGCCTTTGGTTGAAGTACGCGACTTTGAGTCAGGCATAATAGAATACGAAATCTACACGTTTGGAGATGAAAACGTCGTAGTGCCAGTGTCGAAGCTGGCCAAGGGCGGACAGATAGAAAGTGGCGTTCACAAGCTGGCTCAGTCCAAGATAATGGACGTTGTGCGCAGGTTTGATCCAAGCGCCGAAGTAAACATTATTTCCGATAACAAGGTGCAGGTAAGGGTCAGCAAGGAAGCGGCACCTAGGGTAATAGGCAAAGGCGGCTCCACCGTTTCTGAGTTGGAGGAAATGCTGGGTATCAAGATAGACGTTGAAGCCAAGACTCCTACTCTAGGCAAAGAAATTGAGTTTGATATAAGCGAAACGGGCTCCTCCATTAATATTCTAGTCGATGACGGTGTTATCGGTCATACGGTCAATGTGTATGTCGAAGATGAGTACGTTTTGAGCAGCCAGGTAGGCAAGAAGGCTAGAGTAAAGATAGATAAGCGAAGTGAATCTGGAAAGAAGATCCTGAACGCAATAATTGCAGGACAAGAAGAGATCAAGGTATTCATTAGCAAGCGTTAGCCAATACCTTTGATTCCATGGCTCTTGACGAGCCTGATGAATTCTTCAAGTTTTTTGAGGGTCTCCGGATGCAGATGGTGCTCGATACCCTCGGCGTCTCGGTTGGCGGTGTCTTCATCTACTCCAATCATCTTGAGAAAGTCAGCTAAAATACCATGTCTGTCATGCATATTCTTTGCAACAGCCACTCCAGATTCTGTGAGGCTTATACCGCGGTATCTCTCGTAGTTTATATGACCGCTCTCATTCAGCCTTTGAAGCATTTTGGTCACGCTGGGTGAGCTGACGTTGAGGTAATCAGAGATATCAACTGTAGTGGCATAGCCCTTCTGGGTTATCAACTCATAAATGACTTCAAGGTAATCCTCCATGCGGGTTGTCCTGCCAATCTTCTGAGCGTTGTGGGCATCACGTATGAACTCGAGGCGATTCCCCCCGCCGCCGCCGCCACCCGTCATATCGTCGGCCTTGTCCTTGAATTTCCTTGTCAATTGCATTATCTCCGCAACTTATATAACAATAAATACTATATAGCACTGTTAAAAAATCTTACAGCGTATTGAACTTCGCTATATCGACTTCGCAGCTCCACTCTATGCTTGAAGACAGAAACCTTCTCATAGTAGATACTAGGCCATTCTCAAGCTATGGGGAGTCACACATACCAAGCGCAGTCAACATTGACCTCGTGCAATTTCACTGGATCGATACCTCAAAGTCAGGCATCGTACAATTCAACAAACAAAGCAAACTTTTACTCTCAAACATTGGAGTTTCAAAAGATAAGTTTGTTGTCTTCTATGATGATGTCTCGGGTATATCCGCCGCAAGGGGCGTCTGGCTCTTACTTTATTTTTCCCATAAGAAAGTCGCAATGCTAGACGGAGGACTTAAGAAGTGGAAGGCAGAAGGGTACAAGACGGAGACTAAGACCAACCCATTTGTGCATTCAAATTTCAATGGAGAACCAAACCCCAAGGTTCTTGCCGACTTTGTCCACATAAACTCAGTTCTCAAGAGCAAAAGGTCATTCATAATTGATGCTCGCTCAAAAGAGGAGTACGATGGCTCAGCGATCAGGGCAGCGCATGCTGGTCACATTCCTACTGCAACCAATATTGACTGGAATGATAACCTAGATCATGGAGGTGGTGGTGTTTTCAAGAGTCATGACAAGCTGGAGCAGATCTATAGTAACATTCCAAAGGATGCCGAAGTGATAATGTACTGCCAAGGGGGCTACCGCGCCGCAAATAGTTTCGTTGTGCTCAAGATGCTTGGTTACAAGAATGTGCGAATGTACCTTGGCTCTTGGGGCGAGTGGGGCAACAGACTGGACCTGCCAGTAGAAAAAATGGCTAGTGGTAAATAAAATCTGAGCTTACTTTGAGCAGTTTCTCGTTCCTTAGAAAATAGCAGCTGGTCAGGCTGTATTTTTGTGCCAGTTTGAGCACAAACAGCTGTATAAAAAACGTGGCTTGTAGCAGCAATTCAATTCCTGTGGGTTTGAATCCAACATGCACTGAAGCGAAGCCTTCTTCATTCAATCTTTTGCTTAACTTGCTGCTGTTGTCGTCATCATCATCATCTTCTCCTCCTAACACTATTGCCTGATCGGTCTCTTTGATACTAAATAATGGAGAATGGCAAAACTCTTCAGTGGGATAGGCCATGGCTTTTGCACCAAATACTTCATTAAACTTGAGTGCGCCATACATGGCAATTGCATGCAGCTGACTATTGCCAAGTATGAAATAGCTTGTACTACTACTATTGCTTTTGTCATCAATTTTGCTGATTGCTTGCTTTGCTTGATTTTCAGCACGGTTGTACATTTTTCTAAGATTGGATGGTAGCTGTAGCTCTGTAGAAAGTGAGATGCATTTGATCATGCTGGTTGTAAAGCTGATAGTTCCAGCAGTAGTGATACCTGTGTTTTTATACTTCAGCTCAATTGTCTGATCGCATGATTTTGCCAGCCTGCTTGATGACCTTGCAGTAAGAGCAGAAATAGTACCGACTCCGTGTTTTTTGGCAATTTTGGCTGCAAGAATATTCGCCTGGGTATTGCCTGAAATAGAAACAACAAACAAATTGCGCCTTTTTACCAATAAAGGATTCTTGATTATATCGATAGGGGAGCAGCAAATCGCGCGGCTACCAGAAAAATATTGTGCTGCTAGTCCAGCAATGTAGGAGTCGCCTGAGCCAACAAACAAGCAGTTACTGACAGGCGATGATAGGTCAAGTTTGTGGAGGTCTTGAACTTGATATTCTATTTCTGATTGCATAGCCTCTATGGCGTTCATATCATCAGAAAAATCAAACGGTCTTTAAAAGTTTGAAAGGTTACTTAGTTGTTAGTTCTTTTCTTCTTATTCATCTTTTCTTCTTCTATTGTCCTTGCGCTTCAATTACAATCATAGTCAATGTCGAACGCACTTTGTCTATTCTTCTGACATGCCAAGTTATTGTTTCTCTTAGTTTATCCATAGAATCTGAGCTTATTCTAGCAATTATGTCGTAAACGCCATATACACCTGATACTTCAACGGTTTCCGGCAATTTTCTTATTTCTCGAATTATTTCCTCTTCAGAACCCAAGTCGCAATTGATAAGGACGTATGCTGTTGGCATGGATATGTTTGATTTGGTTGCATTATTAAAATTTCTGCTTCGACAGCTTTTTAGCCTTGATATAGTCTACAAAGTAGAACAGGTATGCTCGCTCATTTATTTTGAGAACCCATGGGATAAATGATTCATTCTTGCTGCTCTTTTCCCCTATTTCAAAGCCTGAATTTTCCAAAAGCCTGCGGAAAGATTGTGCATCGTAGATCTTTTCCGCTGGTGGGTCGCGGTTATAATCATACGGATCAGCAATTATCATATCGGCATGCGGCTTAAGTAGCCAGTGTATTGATGCTAGAAGTTTTTCCGGATCCACAAGCTCAAGCAGGTTCAATGCAAGTATCAGGTCAAACTTGCTGGGGTTGAATGGCGTGTTCTGCAAGTCAGACACACAAAACTCAACATTTCCAAGTTTTAATTCGTACATCTTTTTTCTAGCTTCGCGGATGAATGAAAAGGAGACGTCTATGCCAATTGCAAACGCATACTTTTGCGCAAGCAGTATAGTACTATAGCCCATTGAACATCCCATGTCAAGTGCAACCCCATCCATCTTGGGGTTGATGCTATGCACTATCCTGTTGTAAACTTCATTTGGCTTCAATCGCCACCGGAGCGACTTGAGCAGCCTATCTTCTACAGAATGCTCGTACTGAGTCCACCTGTAAGGGACGAACCAGCTGCCTCCCTCTTCGTATCTGTCGTTTGATGCAGAGCCCTGCGAAAGTTTTGATCCGCTCTCCTTCAAAAACTGCTTCATCTCTTTTGTCCTGCTGTCCAGAAGCCACCTTCCGTACATCTGCGGTCGGCCTGCAGCATAGGCAAAGAAATCCTTGACTACTATTGCCACGCCCTGTATTAGAGGGTATCTTGTGCCACACTCCTTGCATCTCAGAAATCCCTCCATACACTCGTTTGCCCCATCCATTTCAAGGCTCTCAAGGTGGAGGCGCAACTGCTTGTCGGTGTGTTGGAGACAGACGAGGTGATGCGCAAACTGGATCTTCATGCTTGCATATCACAGGAGCGCCTTCGTATATAAAAATCAGAGAAGCCCGTCTTCATGCAGCTTGTCAAGCAATGGAGATAAAAAGTCGCGTACTTCCTTTTCACCTAGATTAAACGTTTCAATGATACCAAGAGCTATTGAAAGCATGTTGCGATCTTCCCTTGCAGTATACACGGCAGAATTTGCAATATTGAATGGTTCGGCGTTATCGTGCAGCCACTCTTTCCACCTGTTGGTTCTCTCTGTGTTTGCTTCAAGTGAAGAAATAACATAGTCAATGTCCATTCCTTCATTGTTATCAAGCAGGTTCAGCTTTACCATCGGTAGCAAAAGTGTCCCTTCTGTGACTTGGGCGTGTATTCTATTCAACTCAACAATAATTTCTTCATCTTTGGGCTTGATATTTCTGTATGCTGGGAACAGGTAACCTGTAAGGTTGCCACCCCAATCATAGATCTTGTAGAGTGCATCGTCATATTCTGCCTTCCACTTGTTACTGCCTCCTCCTCTCTTGCCAAACAAACGCAACTGATATCAGTACGCATGCCTGCCTTACTTATTTCTCTCCATGATACATCGCTAGTGATAATCACAAAAGGGGTTAAGAGCGGAGTTAAAGAAATAGACTTTGATGACCGTTGACTTAAATTATCCCTAAGGCTTTAACCCATCCATGTCAGAACCACCACAACAACCGCCACAACAACCATCACAAGAACAGACAACCCCACGCAGAGAAGGACCTCACGACACAATATACATTGGCAAGAAACCGCTCATGACATATGTGACGTCAACTCTGATCCAGTTGGCCAACCAGCCAAAAGTGACAATCAAGGCAAGGGGCCTGAGCATTGGACGAGCAGTAGACGTATCGCAGATCACGTTGAAGAGGATGGAAAATGCAGGA
>JAICVG010000254.1 GCA_025935445.1 Nitrososphaera sp.
AGGATGCCCGCCTTGTTGCAATAAAGTGGTTAGCAGGCTGGGTGAGTGGCAGCAGACCGCTTCTATTGGTGGGCCCACCGGGCACGGGCAAGACCACTCTTGTACACACACTTGCAAGGCAACTTGATTATGATGTAGTAGAAATGAATGCAAGCGACATACGCAACAAGGAAGCCCTGCAGGCAAAAATAACACCAGTTTTTCAAAATACTGCCAACCTGATTGGGAAAAAGATAATGTTGTTCTTGGATGAGGTAGATGGCATTTCGGGCAGAGAGGACACGGGAGGTCTTGACACCCTTATCAATTTAATGAAAGAGCCAACCGTGCCAGTGATAATGGCTGCAAACAAAAAGTCACTTAAGATAATGAAGCTTGCCAAGGCTTGCAAAATAGTAGAGTTTAATCCAGTGCCCCCACGGCTATTGCTGCTGCTTCTAGATCATGTTCTGCAGAGCGAAGGAGTAAAACTTGGATCAGGCGACAAAACATCGCTCATATACAATAGTAGAGGTGACATCCGATCGTTGCTCAACAGCGCACAATCACGTGCCGCCGGCTATTCTACTGTTTCAAACAAAGACATCGTAGATGTGGATATTGCAGATGCAATCAATGGTTACTTTAATGCCGACAGCCTAAACCAGGCGATGCAGTTCATAATAAGGGCAGATGTATCATATCCTGACCCAAGATACAGATTGATCTCACCGGAGGAAAGGCGGAAAGATATGCTAGCAGCCTTATTCTCAAGCATAGTTTCCTCACACATGGAACAACACGATGTTGCTTTGTTGCTGAATGTACTTTCAAGAGCAGATATGATCGTTGGAAGGGCCAACGCATCAAGGCAGTGGCACCTTTTGAAATACGTAAACAGCCTGATCGCAACAGGGTTGTACGAAAAATCCCGCCAGAAGGATATCAAGTACCACCAGTATTCAATGCTGTGGCCTGTAATGGGACCGATATTTGCCCGCTCGCAGTCGACAAGGAAGATCTTAGATGAACTTGCTCTGGCTCTTCATATGTCAAGAAGCTCTGCCGGATTATTTGTCCTGCCATATTTTATTAGGGCTATGATCGATGAAAAAATAGATCCAGTCGAGTTTGCACTAGATAACTTTCAGGATGAGTCAGTTGGCGAGTCGATAGCAAAAGAGATCGAGAAGATGAAAAGAAGAAAATGAACGATTGGATAAGGCTGTTGGTAAAATACAAGGGCACGTGCTCTGCATGCGGCAAGGAAATATCTGCAGGCCAATATGCCCTTTGGTCAAAGAGTAGCAAGGCGATCAAGCATAGCGAATGCAAGGCATCTCAGCCGCCAGCAACAACTGAAAAAAAAAGAGACCAAGATACAAACAGGCAGCAGACGACGACGGCTGTAGCAGAGGTTGATTGCTTTATCTGCCGCAGGCCTGTCACAGACAACAACTACGGGTTTGAGGCCGGCGACTATGGTAGACGGGCAATATTGCAGGCGTCTATCTGCAATAGATGTCTGGAAGACAAGAATGCCTACCAGAACTACCAAGGTGCATTCCTTGAAAAGGTTCACAGAGTAGCAAAAGTTAAAATTTGAATTGCAGGCAGCAGGTTATGTGTCAAGCGAATATGAGCAGAATGTAGGCAAGCTCTTGGCGAAAAAGAAAGAGAGGCTTGAAGAGCTTATGAAGAACCCTGAGCAAAACAGAGGCGAAATTGCAATGCTTTCTACAGAAGTTGAAACACTGCAGTCGCTCTTTGAAAACTATAATCTTGGCATGAACGTCTTTCGCCGGGCTCAGGGAGGACGATCTAGCCTCAGAGAATAGCTCCTGTCTGTAATGAATTTATATGACGACTTATTCGCTTACATTATATCTCTATGCATGAAGAGAAAATCAAGCGGCTGGCTTCAATGAAAAAGTCTGCTGAGAGCGGCGGCGGTCAAGAGAGGATTGAGGCTCAGCATTCTAAAGGGAAGCTCACTGCTCGGGAAAGACTTGCTCTATTGCTCGACGAAGGATCATTTGTAGAGCTGGATAAGTACATTACACATAGAAGCGACGACCCGACGCTGCCAAAATTCTACGGCGATGGGGCTGTCACTGGCTTTGGAACCATAAACGGCCGGCAGGTGTTCATATTTTCTTTTGATTTCACTGTTCTTGGTGGCTCACTTGGCGAAATGACAAGCAAGAAAATATCCAAGGCGATGGATCATGCCATGAAGGTCGGCTGCCCCATAATCGGCATAATCGACTCTGGTGGCGCACGCATTCAGGAAGGTGTCATGAGCCTTGATGGCTATGGCGAAATTTTCTTCCATAACACCATGGCCTCAGGCGTGATACCACAAATCACAGCGAGCATCGGTCCATCTGCTGGTGGCGCAGTATATTCACCGGCAATGACTGACTTTGTGGTGATGGTTGAAAACGTCGGCCAGATGTACGTCACAGGTCCTGAAGTAGTCAAGGAAGTGCTCAGTCAAGAAGTATCCTTTGAAGAGTTGGGAGGAGCGCGTACACACGCTACAAAATCCGGCGTCGCCCACCTTATCGCCAACAACGAATACGATTGCTTTGACAAGATAAAGAAGCTATTGTCTTTCATACCGCATAACAACGCCGAAGAGCCGGCGATAGTTGAGACAAATGACGACCCAAACAGAATTGATCCCAAGCTGATTAATATCCTTCCCGAAAACCCCTACCAGCAGTATGACATGAAGGAAATAATCAAGTCAATAGTCGACAATGGCGACTTTTTTGAAGTGCATGAGCTGTTCGCCGAGAATATCCTCGTAGGGTTTGCAAGGATGGGTGGCAGGCCGATAGGCATCGTTGCAAACCAGCCGATGTACCTGGCAGGCGCGCTTGACATCGATTCTTCAAACAAGGCTGCCAGATTCATCAGGTTCTGTGACGCATTCAACATCTCGATAGTGACGCTTGTTGACACTCCAGGATACCTTCCCGGAACAGATCAAGAGCACAACGGCATCATCAGGCACGGCAGCAAGCTGCTGTTTGCATACTGTGAAGCCACTGTGCCCAAAGTAACGTGCATCATAGGCAAGGCTTATGGCGGCGCATACATTGCCATGGGAAGCAAGAACCTGCGCGCTGACATTAACTACGCGTGGCCTAGCGCCGAGATTGCAGTCCTTGGTCCAGAAGCCGCAGTCACCATCATACATCGGAGGGATCTAAAGAATGCTCCAAATACAGTTG
>JAICVG010000094.1 GCA_025935445.1 Nitrososphaera sp.
GAAAAAGCCGCAACTACATTCATCCCTGAAGGTTGGAGCGCAGATCTCCAGATAATCAGGCCATACAAATCCATGACGGGCTTTGTATTCTTTGCAAGAGGAGATGAAAACACGCTTGTGTATGTCTTCCAGCCATTCATGCCTTTGAACATTCTCCCAAGCAGGTCGCTTTGCGAAACCGATGGCATTTGTTTCAGTTCTATAATATCAGCAGAGAAGGTCCGGGAAATGTCCCTTGGAAACGCTCCAATAGCTGTTTCTAACTTTAAAACGTCAGAGCAGTATTTCACAAGTGAAGTCTTGCCAATATTGACAAGAAATCTGAATGCATATACTGTTGACTCGGCAAAGTCAGTTTACGCGCCAATATATGGCGATGGCAATTCCACTGATCTGGTGCCAGCCTATGACGTAGATTACAATTTTAACATCGAAAATAAGAAAATTTCCGGAAAGGAGATGGTATTTACGCGTAATTACACCACCACCACCGGTGACACCGGCATTTGGAACGGCTTTATAGTTGGAATCGAGTCCTCAGAAGATAATTTTGACAGAGCATTCCAGCAGGCGGCAGTGACTCTATTGAATTTACAGTTTGAAGAACAGTGGCTTAATAGCGAAAGGAATGTACTGCTTGAAAATGCAAACACAAGTCAGGCGCTTAGCGCAATTCCGGAATTGATGGCAAACAGTACACTAGACGACTTTTACCTCATTGTTCCGACAGCGGCCCACCAGCTGGTAACGTCTCAGAACAATACTATGGTAGCAGACTACCTCGATAAAGATAGCGGCAAGGAATTGCATCTGCCGCTATTTCCTGAGTTGCAGTATTGGTACCTTAATGATGATCAGCTTCTCGGCCGAGATCTCAGAAGGGACCTGATGAATGCAAGCTCGCTTGAGCCTCTGTTCTAGCAAGACTTATACAGACATCTTTATTCTATCCATAGCACGATGCTAGCTTAGTGGGGTCGTAGCGAAGCCAGGCATCGCAACGGGCTCCAGATCTAACATAAGGGCTAAATTAGCAGTAAAAAAGAAGAAGAAACCCGTGGGTCAAGGGTTCAATTGATTGTGGCAACAGCCGCATCAGGACAGATCCCTTCGGCCCCACTAATTTGACGGCTTTCTTTTTATGCGCCAAATTGCTTTTTTAAGATGGAATAGATCAGCGATAGTTACTGGATGGTAGGTATCATGTGGAATATCTTTTTCAGGACTTTCTCTAGTTCAGGTTCTGGCATCCCCTCACTTTCGTCTCTCTCTTTTCGCTCATAAGGCAAATTACAAATATTTTATATAGCTGATGGCAACACTTGTCGGTCAATATACTAAGATATTTTTAATAATACGCCTGAAGTCTGATACTCGTCATATTCAATTTCTTATCAAGCATTGATTCATACAAATCAGGACGTCTACTCTGACAAAATTCTTATCTATAGACATCAAGCTCTATCGACTGTGCGCCGATCGAGAAAACGGATCTCGACAGAAACACAAGGCTTTGGAGTTTCAAAGAGGGAAGGTCATGATTCTTCAAGATTCTATAGCCGTAAACTTTACAGACAGAACACCACAAATAATGGAGAAAGTAATGGTGATGGCAAATATGGAGAGAATCATATTGAGCCCCAAAACTTGAACAAACTGTTTTGCAAGAGCAGCGAAAAGATGGACGAGCTACCTGATTATAGTGTTCATCTTATGGTTACCTCCCCCCCATACAATGTTGGCAAGGATTACGATCAAGATTTGAGCGTAAAAGAATATCGAAGCTTGCTGAAGCAAGTTTTTAAAGAGACGTTTCGCGTCCTTGTGTATGGTGGGAGAGCATGCATCAATGTTGCAAATTTGGGAAGAAAACCCTACATTCCATTACATAGCTACATAATTGAAGATATGTATGAATTAGGCTTTCTTATGCGCGGCGAGATAATTTGGAACAAGGCTGCAAGCTCTGGAGTTTCTACTGCATGGGGAAGTTGGCAATCTGCATCTAATCCTACATTAAGAGATGTCCATGAATATGTCCTAGTCTTCTCTAAAAGAAGTTTTTCTCGCGGCTCACATAACAAAGAAAATACTATAACAAAAGGCGAATTTCTTACATTTACAAAGAGTACTTGGGATTTTCCTGCAGAATCTGCAACTCGTGTTGGCCATCCAGCTCCTTTTCCAATTGAGCTCCCATACCGTTGCATACAGCTTTATACATTCAAAGATGAAGTTGTGCTCGATCCATTTTGTGGTATAGGTTCCACGTGTATTGCAGCCATAAAAAGTGGAAGGCAGTTTGTAGGATATGATGTAAACAGGGAATATGTTGAAATAGCAAATAGTAGAATTAATCGATATCACTAGGTTTAACGTAGCGAAAGTCGATACAGGTTCAGTCTTTTTCTACCTATGGAGAGCTTTGTAGATATAGTTTACCTTCTTATTTCGAATTTAGGACATAGTCATCTTTCTCGGGTTGCCCCAGATAGATATATTTTACTTTTGGCATCACCTTTACGTGTCCTAAAAGGAAAAAGAGCGAAAATCTAATAGAAACTTGACCACTTCTTGTATTCTGATCTGGCAGACAGGAAACATAGAGCATTAACTAACATAAAGGAATAGGTAACCACTCAAAAATTGACATACATAAAAAAAGATCTGTCCAAAGGATGATTACTGCTAAAGCAGGCTTTAGTTTGGTGTTGGGCTTTGTATATGAAGAAGAGTGTGTGTGATATGACACTTGTGTTTGGTGGTGCTAGTCTATTCTACTGATAATAGCAATCCTCCATTTTGTAGCTCTGATTTTGATAGGCATAACTACTGTCTTCTATCTGTTCAGGTTTATGTTTTATCTTTATAGCATTATGATCCTAGTACAGCTTTGGTATTGGAAGTCATGGCTGTTAGCTTTGCGTTTCGGTTTTCATAATCCCTTATTTAAGCAAAGCTAGTCACTTGCCTTTTCCTCAGCAGGCTTGATATTCTTGAACTGAAAATATAACACCAGATCGTATGCAATTTTTAGTACGCCGCCAAGAACGAATGGTGCAGACAATAGCGGCAACAATTGTAGGATAGAACCTGTCAACGAAGGCGATATCGCCTGTGAAATATTTCTAGAGATATTGGTGATTGCAGCAGCTGCGGTTCTCTCTTCTTCACTTACTACTGCCACAATATACGATTGTCTTGTAGGCACATCCATCTGAGATAAAGCCATTCTTCCTAAGTAAAATGCTATGGCTAATAGTGGCGTAGGAGCAAATCCTACTAAAATAAGCAATACATTTGATGGGATATGCGTAAAAACCATGGTGTTTATAAGCCCAATCTTATCAGCGATCTTGGCTGCAGCTAAAAATGAAAATGCGGTAAGCACTCCTGCAACTGAGAATATATATGATAGCATCGTCAACTCTATACCGAATTTGCTAAAGAACCAAAATGATACGATACTTTGAATTACAAATCCTCCCGCAAATGAGTCAACAGCAAACAAGCCTGACAATTTGCCTACTATCTTCTTTGATTTAGGAGAAAGTGTTTGTGACAGTGGTTTTGCTGTATCTATTGGTGACAATTCTATCTTTCTTGACAAGGAAAAATAGATTCCTATTAGAGTAATACCAAAGCTACTATAGAGGAGAAAAAGCGGTTTTATTGCATCCACCTGACTTATTTCATATTGCTGCTGCAAGATCGATGGTAAGCCTGAAAGGAGTATTCCAGCTGCCATAGCAAATGTTCCTGCCATATTATAGAGTGCAAACATTGTGTTTCTTTTCTTGTGGTCATTTACGGTCTGCGGCATGAGAGCTTGTTCTACCGATAGAAATGCTCCAGTTTCGCTGCCAGTTGCGTTAATCGTGCCTATAAGAGCAGCTATAATCAAAACTACATAGTTGTCTGTAGCTACAAAAATTGCTCCAGAGATGGACATAAGCGCAGCATACATTATTAACATCTTGCGCCTGCCAATTCTATCCGCATAGAAACTTGCTAACAGCGTGAAAAGGACACTATTAATTAGCGTCGCAGTCAAAATAAGCCCTATAACAAGATCATTAAGTCCGATTAACTTAAGGTAGATGGCAAGCACTATAGACAGAAAGCCGTAAGCAAATGCTCTTACGATCCTAGCGGCGATTATAAGTCTGCCGTCATTTGTTAGCCAATCGAGGAGCAAACCTGTTCAGTTATTCATTCAATGTCTGCTTGATGTACTTTTCTTGTCCGATTTGCAATAGGCAAGTAGGGCATCGTAAACATAGCACTGTTTTGTCATATTATCATAATCGTCCTTGGAAATTAAGCTAAAGCCTGTTGCTATAGCAACCAAGCCCTCTGATTGTGGCGTTAACGCTCTGTTTGGTGTATCTGCACTACGGACTATCTTTGCTAGATCTAATAATTTTGGTTCCTTCTTGTCTAGATGGTATTTTTTTATTATGGCATCAAATGAACACTCGTCACCATGATGCCCAAGCTCTGCATTCGGAACATCAAATGGTATGGCATTTTGTTCCTTGGCTAATTGTATCACTTTGTGAGCTTGAACGAAAAGAAACTCTGCATCTTTGTCAACGAAATTCTTTATCAGCCAAGGACAAGCTATTCTATCTACTTTGGCATGCTCCCTTGTTATCCACTTCACACAAGAAAATGGGACGCTTTCATATTTGAACAATGACTCGGATTGCTAGGAGAAAGCCTATTGGTAGCATTATGGCAGGATAAGAAAAAGAAGAAGCCTAATGGATATGAGACAATAGACTCAATAACCTATCTTGTTAGCACTTTGTCATATTATCACATATCCTCCTCACTTCACTGAAGAAGCTTTTTATTTTAATCATATGATTGTCGGGTATGGAAATACGATGCGCTGACTGTGGCTGCCTGCCTTCTGAATGTAAGGCTAGCCCTTCACTCCGCGAATGTCCCAATTGCAGGTGGGGAGAATGTTGTTGCTGGTGGGTTTTGTCGGATGATTATTAACAAATGGGCGCAAAATAATGCCGTAGTTCCATATCAGATAAAAATGGACTGGGTGGGATTTGAACCCACGACCTCAGCAATGCCACTGGATCAAGACATCCCAGAGAGACTTGTTACCCTAATTCCTTTTATACAGCTATTTTTGATGTTCATCCAATACAGGAGATTGCACCATTCCAATGCCAAGTAATCTCAAGAACATCGAAATACATTGACGGCAGCGGGAGCAGCAATGGCAGGCGAGGCAACTATTGTTATTACTATAGTAGAATTTCTTGTCAAGAGCTATTATTCATCTGATTCTATGTTAAAGAACTTGTTATCTTCCAAAATATTATCATGACTTCTTATTTCTCTAATGCCATCTTCTGAGTTAGATATGGTATTATTATAGACATGATTGTCCTCTGTAAAGCCATCATCTGCTATTGGAGGATTAAGCAAACGTATGCCCGCTCCAGTTGCTCCTTCAATTGTATTGCTATAAATCTGGTTATTTGGCGATTCTGATACTATTATTCCAGTAGTAGTATTATAGATGTAATTATTTCTCGCAATTGAATCATGCATGTTTCTTGAGAAGAATATGCCTGCCCGCATGTTGTGCTCTGCTCTGTTTCCTTCAATGAGAATATTGTAGCAATCAAGAGAACAGATTACACCTATTGGATTATGATGAAGCCAATTATTTGTAATACTCATATCATGAGTTCCAGTATGAGGATCCAAAGCATATTTTATGTTATGATGATATTC
>JAICVG010000026.1 GCA_025935445.1 Nitrososphaera sp.
TAGGTATGTTCGCTTCGATAAAGTCCATGACCTTGTGCTGGGTCAGTGGGCCGGAATGTTTGACTAGCATGTCCATAGCAACGGGAAAAGGTATTTTGTAGGGTAACTTGTTGCCATCTCTTACCTGGCCAATGTTACTAAATGCACGATATGTCTCTCCCACGATTTCGCCGGTACTGACTAACTTTTGAAGGTTCTCAAGATTGTTCTTATCGAAATCCTCAAAGGCAGTTGCAAGACCCACAACCGTGAGGCCCTTATCTCTATATCTTCTGTAAATATCAATTACTTCAGGCATGCTGTAAAGGAAGCAGCCAGGGCAATTGACCTGAAACACTTCAACTAGAACGACATTGCCTCTCTCCTTGTCTATGTTTGTTGGTTTTCCCTGTACCCAGGTCGAAACCTCCAGGTTTGGAGCTTTCGTGCCTATTGTCGCTACCATTGTTAACCCAGTTTAGCAGGATCCGTATAAATTGGTTTTATCATGCCCCGCGCTTTGAGGCCCTGTCTCTAGCAGTTTCTGCATATCTTTGAATTTCATCCTCTTCAGCCTTTCGCATTGTCCTGGCCTTGGTATCTATTATCGCCATCTTCAAGTGCCGAGTGCTTGTCTTTTCCTCACTAACGAGATATATCGATTCAATAGCAAGAGCTGCGCCTTCTTCAAGACCAATCTCCGGCTTGTAGCTTTTTTCTAGGAATTCAGTCACTTGATCGCTCCCTGCACCGATCGCGACGGCGTCATAGCCGATATATGTGCCGCTTGGGTCTGTCAGATAAAGGGCAGAACCATTCTTGTCAACACCTGCAAGTATCAAAGCAACGCCAAATGGTCTGACACCTGCATACTGTGTAAATTGCTGAGCCATATCTGCAAGGTTCTTAGCAACACCTTCAACATCTACGGGCTCATCGTATATCAGCCTGTTGCTCTGTGCAAAGAACCTTGCATGGTCAACCTGAGTGCGCGCGTCAGGAATGTATCCCGCCGCGGCTACACCTATGTGATCGTCGACTTGAAAGATTTTTTGGGTCACATTTGATATCTGGAGCTTTCTTGTTTTTTCCTCTACTGCAAGGATTACTCCGTCCGTATTTTTAACACCTATTGCAAGTGTTCCACGTCTGACGGTTTCAATTGCATATTCTACCTGGTAAAGCCTTCCATCTGGAGAAAATACTGTAATGGCTCGGTCATAGCCCGCTGCTGCTGGTAACAATTCGATCTAATTTTTTTGTAATGTTCCATTTAAGCCTACCTATGAGGGAACAGTCTAAAGCAAATGCACTCTTGCATGATTTTAATAACGTATCGTGGCAGGAACCGCGATGATTCAGGATGAGGTGACGTTTTACGGCCACCCAAATATTCGATCGCTTCATGCTAAGACTATTGAAATAACGAAGGATGAGCACCTGACACCTAGGGGTGACTGCATAGTAGGGGTAAAAGCCAACAAGGCCTGCGCTGATTTGGACGAATCATTCAAGCACAGGCTAAAATCAAACTCATCAATAGTCAGAATGGAGATAATGGTTCGAGATGAATCATTCCTTATATTAGGCATGGGTGACGAGCGCCTCAGTATGTTAAATGCACATGACATAGTGATACGCAAGACGAGTTTTGTATGCCCACGAACTATGTCTGTTCTGTGCGATAAGGCGTCTTCAGACTTGCCAAGGAAACTGGTAAACATGCTGCAGGACCAAGAGACAAAGGGGATATTCAGAATCACACTTGAATGATCTCACTTCTTGGGCTGATTTTTTCCTCCGATCATACTTGCATATTCTTTACTTTGGAGGGTCTTAGCCAAAGCATTGTTTAGTACTTCAAGTGCAACGTATTCCCTGTAGTGGTCGCATTTGCAAAGGTTGCAGGTATCCTTTCTATTATGAATCTCTGTAACGAATTTTTCGTCTTGAAATATGCTCTTTAGAACTTTCAGCAACCTTGAACTGGTGTCTTCTATGAGCCTAGATTGTTTTTCAAGGTTTGGCACATTATAGCTGAAGGCACGCAGAGTTGGCATATAATATTTTGCGACAGTACCCCTCACTTCTACCATCTTGGTGACTTCAATTAAGCCGGCATTCTTGAGAGTGTCAAGATGATGCCTGATAGTAGTTGTAGCCTTTTTATGACCAGCGCGTCGAAGTATCTTGGAGACTTCTTCTGTAGTCATTTGCTTATGACTTAAGATCTCTAGGATCTTTAACCTGACAGGATCATTTAGCGCATGAGCTGATTGATATCCTAGTGTGGTTACTCCTTTCATCCTGACCTCATTCTCAAAAAGTGTTACAACCATGCGTACGACAGGAAAAGAGCACACAATGTAGTAAAAAGACTGTTATCAATTCCTTTTGCCTTAGTTGTTAAGAGTTTTAACTGTGATAGCATTATTATACTTGATATGTTGTCAATGTGTATTTCATACAAAAATTATGATTAGAGGAATAATGTTATGAAGAGTATGGTAACAATCTAATAAGTATCAAAATAATATATACAAAGTTGCTCCTAACTAACCAACTTTAACTAAATAAGTCTCCTTTCAACCTTCCATACCCGCAAAAAATGGTTAAAACTGGTCCTAAAATGGACCTATAACCTGCGGCCGCTTATTAGCTCATAGGCAAAGATGTAGCGCTTGCTCAGGTCATTAACCACCGACGAGCTGATTTGAGGGGGTTCTGGTTTTCTGCCTTCCTTTGCAAGCCTCTCTATTTTATCCTTAAATCCAATTTTAATAAGCCAGTCACGCAATAGCTGTTTGTCATAGCTATCCTGAATTTTGCCCGATTGGTATGCAGCCTTGAGCCATAGTCGGTATTCATCGGGTCCAAGCGAGTCTCCAAGGAGTATATTGCCTTTTTCGTCTAGGCCGAATTCGAACTTAACGTCTGCTATGATAAATCCCGCTCTATCAACGATCGCGCTCATTTTCTTGTAAAGGGATATTGATGTCCTTTCAAGAAAGTCATAATCGTTGTCAGACAAAATACCTAAAGATATTACTATGTGACGATTGATAGGCCTATCATGCTCCTCCGATTTTGTGGTAGGATCGAATATTGGCTCAGGCAGTTTCAATCCCAAAACTGGCCTGAAATCTGAAGGAAGCTCTTTGCCCAAGCGTTCTTTGTACCGTTCGACAAGGCTGCCGTAAAAGTATCCTCTTACCACACATTCGAGAGGTATCATCTGTAATTTTTTGACCTCCATCTTATCCTTGGCCACTACTTTCAGCATATGGTGGGGAGTTTCAAGTTTATCGAACCAGTACTCTGCGAATTTGCATAGAACCTCGCCCTTTTTTGGAATCGGCGTCGCCATCTTGACATCAAAAGCAGAGATGCGATCTGAGAAATGAAACAGAATATTCCCACTGTCAAGCTCGTATATGTCCTTAACCTTTCCGCTGCGCATTAACCTCATGATTGCATTGGCTTGATTTGTATGCAATAAAAAATCTATCTGTCGTGATTGAAAGACATTTAACGGTGCTACTAATCATCTTATCCCGCCAGATATGATGAATAGCGACCTTCTTGCCATAAAAAGACCAATACGTGTTGGCATTATAGGGGGAGGTCAGCTTGGAAAGATGATTGCCCATGAAGCGAGGCGGATGTCACTTAAGGTCATTGTTCTGGATCCGACGGAAGGATGCCCGGCTTCAGGTATTGCGGACGAGCAGATAGTGGCTGATTTCAAAGATGAACGCGCAATAATGCGATTAGCAGGAAAAAGCGATGTTCTAACCTATGAGATAGAGCTTGCGAATTCTACGGCCCTAAAGGATCTTGAAGCAAGAACTTACCCAGTCCGGCCGGCACCAGAAACTCTTCATATTGTGCAGAATAAGTTTAGACAAAAGTCCTTCCTGAGGCAGCATAAAATCGATGTCGCAGATTTTGAGCGCGTTAGATCAGAAGATCATCTGTACCAATTGTGCGATAACTTTGGCTTTCCTATAATGCTTAAGGCATGTGAGAACTCGTACGATGGTCGTGGCAATTTTCTAATAACCTCACGTGAACAAGTACCCGACGCTTTCAACTATTTTTCTGAAAACGAGCTAATGGTCGAAAAGTTTGTACCTTTTACAAAAGAGATATCAATAATGGTCGCCCGTAACCCTAGCGGAGAGGTAGCGTCGTTTCCCGTTGCAGAAAACATCCATAAAAATGGCATCTTGGACACATCGATAGTGCCAGCAGGGATCAATCAAGAGGTCGAGTTAAAGGCAAAAAGTATAGCGGAGATGACTATGGAGGTATTAAAAGGGGCAGGAATATTTGGAATAGAGATGTTTGTTACAAAAAAGGGGGATGTCTTGATAAATGAAATTGCCCCAAGGCCGCATAATTCCGGGCACTATACTAATGAAGCCTGCTCGGTGTCGCAATTTGAGCAGCACCTGAGGGCTGTGCTTGACCTGCCATTGAGCAAGCCTGAATTACTTTGTCCAGCAGTCATGGTTAACATACTTGGAAATGAACATTCGACTGGGTCCTATACAATCAAGGGCCTCAGACGGCTCCTAAGTGTTCCAGGTGTTAAACTTTATGTGTACGGCAAGAAAACATCTAAGCCGGGACGCAAGCTCGGTCACTTTACTGCAACTGGCAGGACAGTAGAGGAAGCGCTTATGCGAGCTGCAAATGCTAGAACAGGATTTGAACTAACTGTCAATATGACCAAGGAAATACCGGAATGAGTGGTCCTTTAGTTGGTATCATAATGGGAAGCGATTCGGATCTTCCCGTAATGAATGAAGCAAAGGAAACCTTGGATTCATTTGGAGTGGCTAACGAAATCATAATCGTGTCTGCACACAGGACAACAAAGAGGATGGTTCGCTACGCCACAACTGCCAAGAAAAGAGGCCTCGAAATAATCATCGCAGGTGCAGGCGGAGCAGCTCATCTTCCGGGCATGATGGCTTCACTAACTGCTGTACCCGTAATTGGTGTTCCCATCAAGACAAAGAGCCTTGATGGGCTTGACTCACTTCTTTCCATTGCTCAGATGCCTCCCGGCGTGCCTGTCGCCACTGTAGCCATAAACGGAGCTAAGAATGCTGGCATACTTGCGTGCCAAATACTAGGAACAAAATATCCAAACATTGCACTGAGTGTAGAAAAATACAAGCGCGAGCTGGAGAGCAACGTGCTCAAAAAAGCAAGAAAGCTTGAGAAATCAGGTGTCGGACGCTATATGGGAAGGGCATAGAATAAATTTATTTGTGGCTGCGCAATTGTATGCGCTTTGTGGAGCACAAAACTACTCATTTTACCCAGGCTAAATCAGACAAACAGGAACATGACCATGGAGATATCGATCCCGTCATAGTAAAGAAACTGTCTGCGCACGAGAAGATGGCAGGGGAAATGAAGCAAAGCCAGATCGACTGTGAAGCACTTCCGCTTGGCTCGCACCCCATTGAACGTAAACAGTATTACAGTCAGACGTTCTCAATGTCACCTAAATTCGTCACGAACAAGGGCTTGGTGAAGATTAAAGGCAAAAACATTGACTTTGTCCAGTTACTGCAGAGGAATTAAGAGCATGCCGAATATAGATCCAATTCCGTTGCCATACGGTCCTCTGCAATATTATCACGTCCACTATATACTGCAGATAAAAAGCAGCGATAACGACAAATTTTTAGCAAGATGTAAGCCGATAACGAAGGGATATTTCGATAGCAAGCGCATAATCGATGTCAGGTGGACAGGAGATGACGATTTCGCGAGGGTTTTACAGGCGGACGGTACTCTCACAGGCATGCTCAAAGAAGTCATGCTGAAAGTAGGCGAGATAACGATTGACCCGCAAGATGACCATATCAGAATCTATGGCAGGTGGGCTCATGAGGAGAATCTTGCATTCGATCCGGCTATGTTCGAAATTGCAGACAGGATAGCCTTACACATTAAGAATATAGTTCAGAAAAAAGACTAGATCTCGTTCCTGCTTTCTGTAGAGGTATTGATAACTTTTCGAGATAGAGCAAGTTAACTTTAATAATCATAGCTAAGTGGCAATTTTGTGGAAAAGCAAGTATCCTCCAAGTCTCGGTTAAAATTTGCGAATAAAACCGTTGTTATCACAGGCAGCGGAACTGGTATCGGACAGGCAATAGCCAGAAAGTTTGCCGAGAACGGCGCCAATATTGTCATCATGGGCAGGAGAAAAGAGCCACTCGATCAGACGGCAGGCATCTTAGAGGAAATAATTGCTTCTTTGGGTTCTTCTGGTAGGTTGGGCGTTTTTCCAGGTGTAGACGTTGCCGAAGAGGCCGGAATTAATTCTATGTTTGAAGGTATCCGAAAGCAGTTTGGGGGAGTCGATATAATAGTAAACAATGCTGGTGTGTCAGGCCCTGTCAAGGCATTTACCAATGCAAGCGTAAAGGAGTTCCGTGAGGCCGTAGCCATTCATCTTACAGGCACATACTGGACATCTGTGAGCGCCCTGAGTGCGATGAAAAGAGGCTCTAAGATAATCACAATTGCAACTTTTTTCACAGAGGAAAACCGCTATGAGCAGCGGCCATATAGATTTAGGACACCCTACACCGCTGCACAGGGTGCCAAGAATCGTCTTGCAGAAGCACTAGCATGGGAGCTTGTAGAACGAGACATACGATCGATTGCAACAAACCCTGGGCCTGTTCACTCAGATAGGATTTACAAGACGGTATACCCAAAGGCTGCCGCAGAATTTCTACGCATTGGAGGCTACCCCGGACTCAGCTCTCTTGAGATCGAAAAGGTTACTGCTGGCGCACTTCCGCTACTAGGTGAACCTGCCGATGTAGTAGCAAAAGGCGTTTCACAAGTTGCAACTGAGATCTCTGTATCTCGTGGTCAGACGTCAACAGAGGAGAATGTCAACAAATTGTCAGAGATTGTCGCAGGCGCTCTAGCGAAGATGCAAGAGATTGCCGAAAAGATACAAAGCAATACGAGCAAGATGATAGTAGACGGGGAATTCTTGAAGCAGGAAGAGGTAGCAGACATGGTCATGAATTTATGCGACGACAATATTAGTAGGTTAATAAACGGCAGAATCATTCCAAATGACCGGGTATTCTATCCTGTCAAACCAATAGTTGGCACGGCAGTTGATGGCTTAGCACAGCCCGATGTCAAAGGAAAAGTTATAGTTATTACGACCAGCTCGCCAGCAAAGAAGGACGCTGGAAGGGTTAAGGAGCTTGCAAGACTAGCACATGAAGCTGGGGCTAAGGATGTAATCGTGCTTGCACACAACCATCAAGACATGACCCAATATCGTGAATATCACAACCATACGATCGATATGCTAGATGAAGAAAGCGTTCATCGCATCCTTAATGCTGCGAAGAAAAGATCGAGCAGGATTGATTCAATCATTCACTTCACAGGGGACTATGACTACAATATACCGCTGAGCTCACTTTCGAGGAAACAATGGGATGCATTGGTTGATAACTTCATTTACATCCCTGGACTGATAACAAAAGAAGGTGTGAACGCTATGGGCCCAGAGGGCTCAATTCAAGACCCTGCAAAATTCAGAGATTCTAAAGGTGCTATTGTCATAGTAGGCCCCGATGCACCTGTTGGTAAAAAGATATCTGGTTTATTGAGGGCAAGGGCAGACGTTTTCCGCGGCGCGCTTCGGCCATACACTGCAACTGTAAACCAAGAGCTGAGTGATGTACTTGGCTCGAGTATAAGGCTGTATTTAGTGCTTGCAGGGAATAGCGAAGGTTTAGAACCAGAAAACGGCAAACTTTGCAACGCCGCATTAAATCTCGCGTCAGGCGCTGCTGCTCTTAAGAGAAATGAGGCGATATTCTATATTGACGAAGCAAGGAAATAGTGCCACTTCTCAACGGAATGGAAAATCTTGGTTAGATTTTTTGCTTAAAAGCTAGCTGATTATCAAAATAGCTGTATATGGCACGTTCCTAATCAATACCTTAAACTTAGCCCATCTAAAATGAACGTGATGGCTACTGCCATCAGTATAATTGCCAATAATCGTTGTAGTAGCATGTCCTTAGTCATGCGCGTTAACCTTGCTCCTATCTGAGCACCAGCAAAGGCACCTGCAGATAAGACAACTGCCTGGAGGTAATCAGGGTGTCCCAAAACCGAATGTGTAAAGACGCCAGCAATAGCTGTCATCATCAGCGTCAATTGTGACGTTGGCGCCGCTGTGTGCATTGTCAGGCCAAGTACAAGCAGCATAGCTGGTACAAATACTATCCCACCTCCCACGCCAAACAGGCTTGATATTATGCCTGCACCAAATGAAGCAGCAAACACTGCAACCTGCAAAGGCAGCGAACGCCTTTTGGCTTGGAGATCTTTTAGGACTGAGTTTTTATATACAATGTAAAGGCCGGTGAGTATTAGCAATATCCCAAAAAACAGTTTGAATGTATCTTCTAGTAAGTATTGAGACAGGATAGCGCCAAGTACGCCACCGGGTATCGCGGAGGCAGCCATCTCTAGACCAAGGACGTAGTCAATCCTCTTTTGCCTAGAATACTCTATAGTAGATGATACACTTGTTGACAGGACTGCAATAAGGCTTGTGCTTGCCGCCTGTGTTGGTGGTAGGTTCAAAAATGTAAGAGCCGGCACCATTATTATACCGCCCCCCACCCCAAGCATGGAACCCAAGGTTCCAGCGCTAAGCCCAACAGCGATGAGAAATGCTAGTGTAGTAATATTGTCTAACAATGGTGTTGTATCCCTTTGTATGCCTAACAAAAGCTGGCAGGGTAAAAATCGTTTGGGAAGCTCTTCTTGTTATGGCCAATAGGTAAACCGGTCATTTCTAAGACTATTTTAGTAATTTATAGCGGATATAACATAGAATCGATCTACATAGGGTCAGTAGATTTTAGACAAACTTGTACGAAATGAAGCAATGAGAGGCAGTTAAGAATAATATTTTTGGCTGCCTAGGAGATCGTTCGTAATCAAATGTTAGCTTTTCTCATTATCAAATATTTTTATTAGCCTCTAATGCTGCTAATTGATAGTGTTTGTCATCTAGTCACGCCACCTTTTATGTTTACGATAATATCGTGGACAACGGATTGACAATTACGCTAAATTGGGAACCAACGGAATTAAGGAATAGACGTTCGTTTTGGATTTTCGTTTGTCTTTGCATTACATAATCTCATGTTCAGAACGATTTAAAATATGTAGCAGAATTTTCTTAAACTTATAGTTTTATTAGTCCCCCACCATCTTGAACAGCAGTATCTGTATTGCGTATAGTAATTTTAGGGTTCGGGGTAGTTGGGCAGAGTTTCGCCAAGTTACTTCTCTCTCGGTCAGCAGATCTATACAGTCAGCATGGCATGAAGCCCCGTATTGTAGCATGTGTCGACAACAGCGGATCAGCGATA
>JAICVG010000147.1 GCA_025935445.1 Nitrososphaera sp.
CCGTATTTACAAAACATTATTTCCGCCCAAACTTGCAACAATACAATAAGTAGGTATTAGATGCTCTAAACAAACTCAAAAAGGAAATCGAGGAATAACAAACAACGCCGCACGCCCAAGCAAGAAATCGAGTAATAATAATAATCTTGTCTAGTTTGCTTAGATACTATTACCAGGTCGCATGGATCTGCCATTCGCTTGTATATGCTAATACTTTAGAGTAAGGCAGATAGTGAAAAAGGCTCCCTTTCCTCTTCTTTTCTTAATAAGCAATATGGCATCTGTCTCTTGTATGCGTCTCTTGATTAACGTCCCCTAATTAGGTGATAAATATCTCTTCTTGCTGAAAATTGGGTAAATTTCTGGAGAATCCCTTATAATGGATAAGTTAAGACTCTTTATACCCCAATGACAACAAAAGCTACAGCAACAGCGCCCCTCATCCTGGCGATATTTGTCCTTGTAGGCGGCGCCATTATATCAGCAGGAGTAGTACCAACACCGGTAGCATACGCAGAGATATCAGACGTAGTCGACACAGTGGATGACACCTTAGAGCGGGTCGGCATTACGGAGGAAGTAGGCGAAGAAGAGGACACTAATAATATAGAGCAACAATCAATAGACCAGGAAAATGACCAAGAATTAGGTCAGGAAGTTGTAGACCGGTCAGAGCACTCCGACGGAACTAACACCAATATCCAAATTAAAAGTGAACTTGATGACCAAGATATTGCTCAAAAAATAGTTAATGGCAATGACTTAGGAGAGTTAAGTTCTGAGTCTACTCAGAAGGCGAACGAACAAGATGCAGACAATGGTGGAGAACTAAACCACGACGAAGATGAGACGGTAGATCAAGATGAGACCTGGATATTTGGAGATGACGCTGTCGACCTTGACGCTGCCAATATAGCCATACCAATTGCAATACCAGTCATGTAAAATCAGAAGAAGAGGAAGAAGAACCTGAACCACCTGTTTGCGACGCCCCTGCTAATCACAATATAAGTGTCTTTGACGGACAACCACTGCAACTGGAAGTAACTGCAGCACAACTTGAAGCATTGCTCTTACTAGGCATCGATCTCGAGGTCGGACCATGCCCAAGTAGCGGCTAGAACGGCTTTTAGAATCAAAAAGAAGACAGAAGGAGGACAACTTTTAGTCCCCTTTGTAAGGCCTCAGCTTTTCTTTTGCAAGAGGGTGGACTGGAGTAAATCGAAGGTGGAGCCCGCAGCAAATACAGTGGCTATCGTTGCATTTGAAATATACCTCGCATCTGCGGCAGTATCTTAACCCTTTCTGATATGGGTTTTGCACCCTGCCTCCGTCTGGGACAAGCCTAATGCATAGATTCTTGCAGGTCAATATTGTTAGAAACACAAGAGGCAGCTTATAACTGGGCAGGCACTGTAGGGAGGGGGGGTAGAAGATCTTTTGCGATGTACATCAAATATATGCCCTATGACAATAGTAGGTAACAATGGGTGTTGCCGTCCTTGTGGCTCTTGCATCGGCTGGAATTTTGAGTGGTATACTTGATGCAATAACTGGCCTAATAGCACAGTATGGCTACCCTGCAGTCTTTGCAGCAGCCTTTCTTGAAGTGATATTTCCTCCTATTCCAAGCGAAGTGATCTTTCCGCTGGTTGGGTACACAGCCCAGAACAGAGGGCTGGGAATTGAAAATGCATTTGGCATGGCGGCTGTAGGTGCACTTGGATCGACTGCAGGGGCGGTTCTGATCTATTTTGTATCTGCGGAGGTGGGAAGAACGGCAATCGCACGCTTTGGCAAACGAGTTATGATAAGCGAGCAAGAGATCGAAAAGGCCGAGAGGTGGTTTGAAAAGTATGGGTCAATTGCAATATTTACCGCAAGGATGATGCCCGGCATCCGTGAGATAATCTCAATACCTGCAGGCATAGGCCATATGAATTTTGCAAAATTTGTTGGATATACGTTTGCCGGCTCGCTTTTGTGGTGCATTATCTTGACGCTTAGTGGATATTACCTTGGCGAAGCATGGAGCAAGTTTTCAGAGCAGGTCTCAACTGCATTTACCATTGTCACCTTCATAGTTATTGTCGTAATAATCGCAGGCGGTGGTTTCTGGTACAGCAGGCGCAAAAGAGCTTCTGCAAGACAATGACTACACCGCTGCTTTCATTAGGAGGCAGAGTAGTGCCTTTTGTGTATGCAGTCTATTTTCAGCTTCTTGCCATACCACCGACCACTTGCCGTCAATAACATCGGCAGTTACTTCCATGCCGCGCTTGGCCGGCAAGCAGTGCATGAATATTGCATCCCCCTTCGCAAGCTTCATAATGTCCGTATTCACTTGATAGTTTGGAAGAAACGTCGCTTCCCTCGTTCTACGCTCGCCTTCCTTACCGATCGAGATAAAAGTATCTGTGGCTATAATGTCGGCGTCTTTTACCGCCGAAGCTGAATCGGCAGTTATGGCAATATCTACGCCTGTTTTTTTGCCTTCGGTCTTGGCAAGCTCCACAATCTCTTCGAGTGGTTCATAGCCCTTTGGGCAGGCGGCTGTCATGCTTATGCCTGTTTTGGCGCAGCCAAACATAAGGTCATTGCATACATTGTCCCCGTCTCCAAGCCAAGCGAGTTGTAGTCCTTTTAGCTTTTTCTTGTGCTCCTGTATTGTCATAAGGTCAGCCAAAATCTGACATGGGTGAAATGAGTCTGAAAGCCCATTTATTACAGGCACTGAAGCATATCTAGCCAAGGTCTGGACATCTTTATGATTATAGACCCGTGCCACTATGCAATCCAAATATAGCGAAAGTGTTTTGCCTGTATCTTCGATCGTTTCGCCTCGCGAGAGTTGGATGTCGTTTGCACCAAGGTAAACTACGTCTCCGCCTAGCTGGTACATGCCAACTTCAAAACTGACTCTAGTTCTAGTCGACGGTTTTTGGAAGATCATGCCAAGGGTTTTTCCGCGCAAAAATGGCCGAAATTTGCCTCTCTTTTGCTCACGCTTGAGCTTGCCTGCAAGCAACAGGATCGTACCGATCTCATTCGTGCTCAGATCTGCGATGCTTAAGAGGTCTTTCTTACTTGAGGAGATCTTCAATGTCTTCATCTGTTAGATAGACTACTTTGTCTTCTTCTTGCTCTTTAGCGTCCTTATCTTCTTGTAGATTCCTTTTCTTATCGCTCGTCTGACCCTCTTCTTCCTTCAGTCTCGCCCTTTTATTTTCTTCTCCTTCCTCTCCTGCCCACTTTTCTTCTAGCTTGTACTTCTCCTTCTTATCGCCCTCTTCCTCCTCCCCCTCTTCCTTGCTGTGATCTTCGTTAGTTCTTTTCTTGCCAAATAATCGAAACCTGCTCTTTTTTTGTTTGGGCTGCTGCTCCTCAACCTTGGATGCCTCAGGCTGATGCACAATAGGTTTTGGCGCAAGTTCCTTGACCTCTTGCTGCTCATGAAGGGCAAGTTCGTCGATAGGACTAGATGTCTTGACAGGAGGCTCGGACAGCAGTACTATGTCTTTTTCCTCTTCCCTGATGGTTTGTCGATCTTCTGACTTGGCTTTTTCAACTGCTATTTCCGAAATCTTCTGCATCGACGTTACTTGCTCGATACTTACGCCTACCTGCTCCCCGCCTTCAAATAGCGACTCTATGAACTTGTTAGAGTCAAAAGGGATAATATCGTCATAGCCCTGCCCCATGCCAACGTATACAATTGGCCTTGAAGTAATGTGCGCAATTGAAATCGCTGACCCTCCCTTCGCATCCGCGTCTACCTTGGTTAGTACGGCACCGTCAAAATTTGTATAGTGGAAAAACTCCCTTGCTTGGTTTATTGTGTCATTGCCAGCAAGCGCGTCGCCTATGAACAGCTTTACATCGGGCTTGACGACTCTTACTATTTTGCCCATTTCATCCATCAAGTTCTTTGAAGTCTGCATCCTGCCAGCAGTGTCCATGAGAACTATGTCGATATGGTTCTTTTTCGCGTGATCGTATGCATCACGGCCTACAGACGATGGATCAGCTCCATATCTCTGTTTGACTATCTTAAGAGATAACCTATTTGTATGCTGTTCCAGCTGCTCGATAGCGCCTGCCCTATGGGTGTCACCCGCCGCTACTACCACTGAAAAGCCAGCCTTTCGCAGGAGGTTTGCTATCTTGGCAACAGTAGTTGTTTTCCCTGTTCCGTTAATACCGAGGAAAACAACGACAAAGGGTCCAGCCTTGGCTTCCTTTTTCATCTTTATCTTTTCAATCAAGTCAAAGCTATTGGTCCGTGCAAAAATTTCAGCCACTGCCGTTCGCAATTTTGACTGGACTATCTCGGTTGCTTCCTGTTCTTTTTCCAGCTTTAGGCCTAGCAGCTCTTTTTTCAGTTTCTCAGATAGATCGTCAACTACTTCCTGCGCCACGTCGCTTTCCAAAAGCGCGATCTGGAGATCAAGCAGCACGTCGTCAAGAACTTTTTCAGTAAGCTCTTTCTGAGCTACGCCCTTCGCTGCTCTAGAAAAAGCCCTTTTTAGTTTATCAAACATGATTATTTTCAACCAGAACCGGCATCAACCGGGTTGCTGGGCAGCCTGTATCATCTGGTTTATCTGCGATTGCAGCTGGTTTATACGCATTGTTATTTCCTGTCTTTGAGCCTCAAGCTGCCTTGCTGCTA
>JAICVG010000041.1 GCA_025935445.1 Nitrososphaera sp.
AATCCATAATACAGCAGCGACTCAATTGATCTCTTATCCGGGTAATGGCCATAGTTATCGTTGGTAATGTCATCATCTATCTTGATAAGGTTGTCCAGCTGCGGTAGCATCATCAAGGTGGTACACCTATGTGCCGTCTGACTATTAATTTTGATATCTCTACAAGGGCGTCAAGTGATAGCCTATCAGTGTTGAGTACATAGTCAAAAACGGTCAGATCTTCGCCAAAGCGAAAGCCGTATAGTCTATAGTAGATCCTTTTATTCTCCTCGTCCCTCAGCTTGGTTATCCTTTTTGCCTCCGCAAAGCTGATGCCATCGCGGTTGGCCATTCTCTTGGCGCGGTTTTCCGATGATCCTCTAAGCCAAAACTTGATAATGATGACTGATTCATCTACTACAAGCCAAGGCAGTGTGTAGCTTGTAATGACTGTCCCTCCTTTCTTCACTATCTGGATGAGCTTATCGTCTACTTTTTTGTCAAAGGAAGGATCTGATTTGCGTTCCTCCATGAACTTTTTTGCTTCTGTAGTGTCCCACCAATCATCTCTTTTAACTGAATAGCCTTTGTCTTCTTCGGCAAGCATCTTTAGTATGTCCCCCCCATTGTACATCACAATGTCAAATTCTTCTGCAAGCTTGCAAGCTATCGTAGTCTTGCCTACCGCAGGCCAGCCTGAAATTACAATACTAAATAATTTATTGGCGACCATCTTATCCTGTTATGCTCGGCATGCTTGTCTTAGTCACCTTAGATATTATTCCACTGAATCCAAATGAGGTCAGCAGGAACCAACCCCAAAGGTAAACCTGTCCTGGTAATCGGCAGGGGCCGTTAAGAGTGGTTCCGCCATCGGGATTTATTACAGGTTGGCCATTTGCATCTAATTTTGGTTGGGTGTCGGTTTGCACATTTGTGTCACTGCACGTTATCCATGGAATGTATATCGGCGATAGTGACACGGTTGCGCCAAATATTGCAGGGAACACAAAGATCCAGATGAGAAACGACGGTATCATATAGATAAACATAGGGCGCATCTGTTGTTGCTGCATCTCAAGAGCCATCTTGTTTACATAGGCTTGCCTCTTTTTCAGCTCCTCGATTTTGGGCTTGTCTTGCTTTTTGATTGCATCAGTGTATTGCTTGCGCCATTCATTTGTCTCCTTCATGATCTTGTTCATCTTTTCAATGTCCGTGGTCTTTTTCCTGAGCATAGCAAATGCAAAATTCATGCCCACTGCTATTATTAGCGCAGCAAGCATAGCGCTTATCATATCAGGAAATGCCGGGTGTGAGGTATACTGGGGCGATATAAGCGACTGCATCAACAGATCTTGCAGCAGATTCAACTTCCATCTCCTAGCAGTATCTTTGCTATATTTGCTGCTGCTTCTCCCATCTGACCGTCATTGTTCATGATTATTGCAAATGGCGCACCTGTCAGAATAGAGCAAGACGCCACCATAACTCTCGAGATATCAAGCTCTTTTTGGATATTTTCTGCAGAAGCAATGTCCCGCTGGCGAGTCTGGTCGGACTTGCGCCTCTCTGCTATCTCACTTGGGTCTGCAGCAACCATGACCATATTCGTTGGCTTCATGATGCTTAGCAACCTCATTGGGAGACCGGGATAGTATCCCTCATCTGTGTTGATAAAAAGATGAGTGTCGATCATCACTATGTCGTCCTTCATTTCTGTAATTCGCTGAGCAGCTAAATCCTGCAGTCGTCTCTGATCTTCGAGACTCATTCTGCGCATTTCATCGCGGTGCTTGAGACCCATCTTTTTAGCCTCTTCAAACATGATAGTGCCGAAAATTACAACTGTGGTCTTGCGCTTCTGGTTTAGCATCTCAGCTGCCCGTCTAATGAGGGTGGTCTTTCCCACGCCTGGAATGCCAACAATTATTGCGCGTTTATTTTCTGCCAAGTAGAGCCGCCAGACTTGGCATAATGACGTCGACCTGCTCTTTGACCAGCGTCTGGTAGTAGCTTACCATGATGCTGACCATTAGCAGAAGGCCGGTTCCGCTGCCAAAGACATTCATCACATCAGAAATGCGAGCTAGAAGCCCAAGAATGATTCCGCTGATTATTGTCAGCGAAGGGATATACTTGTTGAGCAACACTTCCACCGACCCTTCTGAGCGCCTGAAACCGGGTACTTGAACATCGGCGTCAAGGAGATTACGTGCCGCAGTTTTTGCAGACAGGCCGCCAAGCTCCACCCACAGTCTTGAAAAAACTGTGACTATAGCTGTCATGAATATGACGTATCCTACTGCCCTTAACGGATCGGCCGCGACTACATCGAGGCTCCGAGGAGCTGTGATATAGTACAGTATGCCACCTGTCGGGGTTGCCTGACCTCCCCCTGAGTTGGGGTCAAATTGCGCGATCCAGTTGAATACCGGGTTCTGGTTATTAGGGTTATAGTTTGCCCACAGCATCTGTCCCATAAATACTGCATTTGCAGTGAGCGCAGACGCCAGTATGACAGGTATAACCGAAGTGTAAAGCAGCTTGATTGGGTATACTGCTGTGAAACCTCTGTATTTTGTAGAGACTATTGGGACATCGACATGTATACCTTCGATATACACGAGTACAAGTATGACTCCGATTGTCAGCGATAGGGTAAAGAGGCTTGGAAGCTGACCTGTGCGGAAGATGGCATCTGAAGCATGGCCTTCGTAAGCGGCATGTATTGTAAACGGAAATATTCCCACAGGACCATCATCTGCTGGGACTATGCTGAACGTGTTCCAGAGTATCGTCTGGGCGATGCCTGCCATGATGAACAGACTTAGGCCCGAGCCGATACCCCATCCCTTCTGTACCATCTCATCCATTAGCATGACGATTACACTGGCACCTATGAGCTGGGCAATTACTACATAGATGGCATAGGGAGCATTATCTGCAGTAAGCGGTCCATAGACGCTAGCTCCGTACAGCCCACCTTCTGCTACAATTACTATTATAGTGACTATCTTTGTCGCCGAAGTAAAGAGTGACCTGTCGTCCGGGTCCTTGAAGTCCATCTTGATCAGACCCGAGCCTTTTAACAACTGCATGAGCAACCCTGCTGTGACTATGGGTCCAATTCCAAGCTCCATAAGTGTTCCTTGTTGAGCAGCAAAGATGACACGTGCAAATGCAAGAAAGTCAAAGCGTGGGTCGTCTGTGACACCGTATAGCGGGATCTGTCCCATTACCAAGTAAGCGACAAGGGCAATTCCAGTCCAGACGAACTTTTCCGCCAGCGAAATTTTCCTCTTTGGCTTTGGGACTTGAGGAATGTAAACAGACGCGGTCTTTATGAACCGCCTAACCGGGTTCTCAGTTGTTGTCGTGCTGCTCATTTGTTATAACTCCTCCACCTGCAGTCTCAATTTTTGACCTGGCGCTCTCTGAAACCCTGGCCACCTTGACCATATAAGCCCCGCTGATAGAGCCTCCTCCAAGCAGCTTGTCATAACCTAGCGAGGTCAAATCCAGAACAACTCTGCCACTTTCGTCAGCCTTACCATGCTTGGCAAATACTGCATCCAAGTCTCGAATGTTAATCCACCTCTGTACGAGGTTGCGGTTAAAAGAGTTAAAAGCGTCATGACCAAAGTGGTTTGGCTCCTCGATGACTGTCCGCATCCAGAAGTGCTTGTGCTTTCCTGCACCTCCGACACCGCCCCTGCTTCCCGCCTGTCTGTGCTGGCCGACTTGGCCCCAGCCACAGTACCTGCTACCACGCTGTCTTCTGCTTTTTCTAAATCTAGTAGCCATAAATCATTATCACTCGCTCTGTGCTGTTGAAATTACATCTATCACGTTCACTTGCACCTTAATTAAGTCTTGCTGCACTAGAGCATCCTCTTGACTATCTGGACTAGTTCGCCATCGTCTCCAAGGATTCCGTCTTGCATATATTGGGTCTTGGTCTTTCTCTTGAATCCACCCTTTGGGGGGTTAAGAGCGAACCATGGTTTGATCCCTCCAAGGTTGCTCATTGCAACCTTGTTCTCTGCTATTGCGGATGCAAGGTCATCAATACTATTGTACTCCTTTGGAAGATCCGGCTTTGTGATTGGCTTGTAGCCTGCTCTTCTGCCCCGCTTTTCAAGAAGTTCTTTGACTATGCTGGCATCTGCCTTTGTCCAGGCTACCTCGTCCTTGACCTTTCTTAGCATGCCTAGGTATTCTGCGCTTTCTGGCACTATTGTTGCGCGAAAGCGCTTGTCTAGGTTGAGGCCATCAAGTGTCTTTTTGGCCTGTTGGGGGATGTTTACTGTTCCCTTGATTCTAACTACGAGATATGCCATCTAGTTTCATCATCATCCTACACTGTATGTGCTCCTGAGAGCGTTAAAAATTGCCTTTGTGGTCGAAGACATTGTATTTGTTGACCCAAAGGTCTTTGTCCATGAGTCCTTTAATCCTGCCAACTTCAATAGGTTCTTTATGTTCTCGCCAGCCACTATACCAAGGCCTCTTGGGCCGGGGATGATTTCAATTGTAACGCTGCCTCCCTTACCGCGCACTTTGAACGGCACGGAGTGGAGCTGATTGCACTTGCATTCCCAGCTACCGCAGCCAAGTTTGACAGGAATTACATTCAGGTAAGCCGCAGTTGTAGCCTTGTCGATGGCAACTCTCATTTGCGAAGCCTTGCCCTTGCCTATGCCAAACCAGCCAGTCTCATTGCCAACAGCCACAAGAGCATTGAAACGCGTCATCTCGCCGGCGTCAGTCTGCTTTTGGACAATACCCACATGAACTACTTGGCTCTTGATGTCCTGCAGAAGGTGTTTGACGATTTCTGGCTCCTGTATCCTCATGCCGTTTTCATAAATCTGATCCATTGAGTTTATCTTGCCTGCCAGCACCATGCTTCCAAGCGAAGTTCTAGGTTTCCATTCAGCCTGATGTTGTCTTGCTGACGATGACATTTGGCTCATTCCTTCTTTCTCTGGCCTCGCTTCTTTACTGCGCCGCTCTTCTTTTCCTTTGCCTTTTCTTCCTCGGCTGGTGCTTCTTTCGCTGCCTTCTTTGACATCGCCTTTTCTGCAGGCTTGCCTGAAATTCTGCTCTTTATTTCTTCAAAGTGCGAAGGATAATCTTCAGGCTTGAGGCCGTTTTTCAAAATAGCGGAGAAACGTGAATTATACTCTTCCTCATCTTCTTTCAGAGCATGGGAGTACTCTGCTATGTGATGGCCACTGATCCTGTCTTCGTCTGGAAGCGATTCTTTAGAGACAGGCATACTGACGCCAGCATCAACAATGCCCTTCATGCATGCTGCAACCCTTGAAGTAAAGTGGTTGTTGCCTATGTAGAGGACTGCAGCATTGATCTCCTTTTGTATTGCCTTCTTACCTAATAGCATGCCTGTGAGATAGCATGCTGGCAAATTGTTAAAGGCGCCCTTCCACCCGTGCTCAGCAAGTTCCCTGCTGTGAGCAGATGCGATGACAATATCGCCTGTAGGAGTCGGCCTGAGAACTTGGGCTGCGACATTTTGATCGCTTATCCTGACAGTAACAAATAGGTGCCTGCCGATCAGGATCGCCGATCTCTTGCGATAATTAGTTTTATCTTCTCTAATTCTTTTTAGCGTATGAACATAAGTCAACAGTTATCCACCATTCAACGATTAGAGAAGCAACCAATGTAAAGCACTTATAAACGTTAAAGACTCAATCGGTGATCTTGATTTGGAAGGATTGTTTATTCTCTTTTATCTCAAAATGTGATCTGTATTTATCACGACAAAACGTGCATAACTATTCTTCTTCTCCTTCTTCTTCTTCTTCTTCTGCTCTATTTACTACTGTTTTTTTGCGCTGAAAGCCTTTAGGGAAAAGTTTCTTACGTCATGAGATTCTATGTATGTACTACTACTACCACCACCACTACTACCACCACCACTACTACCACTTTGCTTGGGTTTCATTAAAGCCATAGGGTATGTGTTTCGCATCATATGTGTAGATCGCATCTCATCTTACTTTTGAGTCTATATAAGAAATATCTTGTCAACCAGACTACATGTGATAGAATTCAAATTTAATTGTCCCACTACATAGAGGAATAATTTACCGTGCCAAGATGAGGATTATGAATAGCAATTCAAAGCAGCATATATGTCAGATCTAATCTTGATCATGATTCTTATGACTTTGACAGTCTCTGTTGTAGCACTATTGACAGAACAATTGAATACTACTAATAACTGCAAAGTTATAAAAGAAAGTAAGTATTAGTTTATTTCCTCCTCGTCGTTCTCTTTGCAATCGATGCGGCATATGCGCCCGCTCCGATGCCATTATCAATGTTTACCACTGCCAAGCCAAGGGTACAGCTCTGGAGCATAGATGCTAATGCTCCTATGCCGTTTGCACCAAACCCATAGCCTATTGAAGTTGGCACCCCTACAACCGGTATATCTACCATCGACGCTACAACTGAGGCAAGTGCACCTTCCATTCCTGCCACGACTACGATGGCACCTATATCTTGCTTGAACATCTCTTTAAGAGCTGGAAAGAGACGATGTATTCCAGCAATGCCTACATCGTAGCTTGTAATCGCCCCACAGCTCATCGCCTTGGAAACAATCCGTGCTTCTTCTGCGACGCCAATGTCTGAAGTGCCGGCCGATATTACGCCTATTTTTGCATCAGTCATTTTGTAGGCGAACGACTTTTCAGAGGCAAGTAGTGTTGTGCTGTTCCTTCCAATTTCGACAATAAGACCCTTTCTACGGAGCGCACCTGCTACTTTTGATAGCTCGTTCTTCTTTATCCGGCTGACTACAACTTGACCGTTACGCCTAACAATCGCGGTGGCTATTCTGATGATGTCTTTGTACTCTTTGCTTTCAGAAAAAATGATCTCTGGCATTCCGCCTCTTCTTATTTCCCGTCCAACATCGAGCTTGGCAATATCGCCTATCTTTTCAATTGCGTGGATGGAGATCTCCTTCTTTACCTCCGATAGGCTAAGGCTGCCATTTGCAAATTCGTCAAGAATTGTATGCAGATCCATCCGCGTCAGTCAGCTATCAACAACAAGAAAATAAAAGGGTTTAAAGTGGAAGTGCCCTAATCGCTTCCTTCACGCTTGCAACACCCTTACTGAAAATTTCCTGCTCAAAGCTGTCCAGCTTGAGCTCAATTATGCGCTCGACACCACCTGCGCCAATGATAACCGGGACGCCTATACACACATCATACAATCCATATTCACCTTCAAGCAATGTTGACACTGGAATTACCAGCTTTTTGTCTCGGATGGAGGACTCCAGCATATTCGCAATTGCGTTGCCAGGTGCGTATACGGTCGCTCCCTTTAGTGCAATGACCTCTGCTGCGACCTTTCTTGTCTTTTCGAAGATCTCCATTGCCTTATCCTTTGAGATAAACTCATGAAGCGGTATGCCTCCTATAGAAGAGAACCTTGTCAGCGGCAGCATGTTTTCGCCGTGCTCACTTATCACCATAGCTTGAATCGAACTGCGTGAAATATTGGTCGCATCTCGAATAAAGCTCTTGAACCTTGATAAGTCTAGCATGCCGCCCATTCCCATAACCTTGTTCTTTTTTGCTCCAAGAGTCTTGAG
>JAICVG010000220.1 GCA_025935445.1 Nitrososphaera sp.
ACGTGAATTGTATGGCAACAAACTTGCATGGCTCAGGAGCGTGCCAAAGTGCCAGTTGTAAACATCAAATTTGAGCGTCTGAAAAGGTTTGTTCCGGGTATTAAGATGAATAAGATTCTTGATATCTTACCCTTTGTTGGAGTCGATATTGAAGATGTAGGTAAAGAAGCGATCAGGGTCGAATACAATCCAAACAGACCGGACCTATCATCAGATTATGGAGTGGCAAGAGGATTGCGTGGATTGCTTGATATCGAGACTGGATTGCCAAAATTTAAGTTAGCTGGTAGAAGCGAGCTAGCAGTTATTATTGAAGATGCAGCGGTCAGGAAGGTAAGACCTTACCTCATTGCACTTGTGGCAAAAAATGGAACGCTAGACGACGAAACGCTAAAGCAGTTAATTGCAATGCAAGAAGACCTTCACAATGGTGTTGGTAGAAAGCGCAGGAAAGCATCTATTGGCATCCACAACCTTGATGTCATCCAGTTCCCAGTCACATATAAAACAGTAAGTGGCGACTATTCATTCACGCCTTTAGATGAATCTTCAGAATTCCCAATAGATCAGATACTAAAAGATTTGGATATTGGCAAGCAATATGGTCATATTCTGTCCGCATTTGACAGATACCCTCTCATAGTCGACAGAGTTGGCACAGTCCTTTCGTTACCTCCCATAATAAACGGCCAAGCAACCAAGGTTAACGACAGGTGCCGCAATCTGTTTGTGGAAGTAACTGCAACTGACCAAGAAACTGCTGAAGATCTGCTTGCCATTCTCGCAATCACACTCTATGATGCAGGATTTGAGATTAGAACTGTGAGCATCGTAGTAGACTCAGGCAGGAAAAAGATTGAAACGCCGCAGATGAAGCCAAAAGTAATTTCTGCAGACATGGGCTACGTCAATAGCATCCTTGGCCTAATGCTTGATACCAAGCAGATGATCACCTGCCTAAAGAAAAGTAGGCTCGATGCAAAGGCAGTAGACAGGAAAAAAATTGTCTGCACTATTCCGCGGTATCGAATAGACATCAGCGACTCAATAGACATCTCAGAGGAAGTGGCCATAGGATATGGGATATACAACTTAGAGCCAAAATTTCCTGCTTCACCAACTGCGGGGAAGAGGGATTCCCTTTCTGTCTATTTTAACACAATAAGGGAGGCTATGATTGGTTTGGGCATGATTGAGTCGCTCAACTTTATGCTGACAAGCAAAGAGGTGCAGTATAGCACCTTTGGTATTCCTGCTAAGGATGTACTCTCAGTCGACAGCTCTAAGAGCACAGAGCACGAAATCCTGCGTGACTCAATTGTTCCGTTGCTCCTTAAATCGCTTTCCTACAACGTTCATGAACAATACCCGCAGAAGTTATTTGAGATAGGCAAGACCTTTCTCAAATCAACTGCAATAATAGAAGAAAGATGGAGCATCGCTGCAGTGATAGCACATACTGATGCAGGTTATACAGAGATAAAATCAACAATGCAGGCACTATTAAGGTCATGCTTTGGTAAAGAGGCAACCACAAAAGCGTCAACAAACCATATGTTCATGGAAGGCAGGTGTGCCGATGTGATATTCGACGGTAAGTCTGTTGGTGCACTTGGAGAGATCAGGCCAATTGCACTTGAAAACTTTAAGTTAAGAATGCCCGTCGCAGCATTTGAGATAAACCTGCTTGGGATCATAAAAGACAAATATAACACCATGTGAAAGATATAATCCACCCCGTTAAAGAGCACGTAGAGGATACAGCTTATGGCTAACCAGTGACAGCGTGTGAGTCAGAGGCGGGGCACACATATCATTTTTATAACCAATAGGGACCACCCATGCCAACGATGTCACAGCAACAAGATGGTAACAACAAGCCACCAGAAGAAGAAAAGAAGCCAAAGGCAGTTGCATTGCTGTCAGGCGGCCTTGACAGCAACCTAGCTGTAAGGATGATGCTGGAGCAGGGCATCGACATAGAAGCCGTTGCTATCAAGACACCGTTTTGCGATTTCGACTGTGGTAAGGGCTGTGGCCAACGAGTCAAAGAGGTAGCCGACGAACTTGGAATCAAGCTAAAGACGGTGTACTTTGGCGAAGAGTACCTTCGTATGCTAAAGAATCCTAAATACGGCTATGGCTCGTGTATGAATCCTTGCATCGATTGTCGAGGCATGATGTACAATGCCGCCAAGGAACATATGATAAAGACAAATGCTGATTTTGTAATAACAGGTGAAGTGCTGTTTCAGCGCCCGATGAGCCAAAACAACCGCGCATTACATATCATTGAAAAAGAGACAGAGATGGAATGCAAGGTTTTACGCCCGTTATCTGCAAAGCACCTCCCACCTACAGATGCGGAAAAGATTGGATTGATAAACCGCGAAAACATGGGCGATATCAGGGGTAGGTCAAGAAAAGGGCAGTTGATGCTGGCAAAACACTTTGGCATTTCTGAACCACCAAATGCCGCCGGCGGCTGTCTATTAACAGATCCCAGCTTCTCAATGCGCGTCAAGGATATTTTGGATCACTGCGACGACATCCCAACTCTTAACGATATTGAGCTTTTGAAGGTTGGCAGACATTTCCGGATTACGCATGATGCCAAGTTCATAGTTGGCAGAAATAAGGACGAAAACGAAGTTATAAAGGCACTTGTGACTGACGGTGACATCATTATAGAGGTCAAGGACTATGTTGGGCCAATATGTATACTCCGCTGCAAAAACTACGATTATTCGTTAGTGATAAAATGTGCTGCAATAGCGGCACGTTACTCTGATGCCCCTAGGCACGACCAGTGTGAGGTCTCAATAACCGTTGACGGAGACAAAAATGAAGTTATAGTCACGCCAGCTGACATTGGGACGATAGAGATGATGCGCATATAAAGAAGAAGAATATTAATAATCTTATTATTTCCTCTAATGAGAAGCGATTCTGCATTACTACTATCATTCAGCTAAAATCAACTATTCGGTGAATGAGAATTGACCAGCATGACTATTGATTACACATGGCAAGCTCAACTGCAATTCGCAGAAGATAGATAGCAGATGCAGACACAGAAAACACCAGTTTATTTGAAGGCAATTACACTGCGAGATCAGTCAGACATTGCTGTAGTAAAGGAAGATATCAAAAAACACATGATCCTGATTATCAGGGTGACGCCGCTTGCTCAAAAGGACTTGGAGGAATTGCGCAAGGTTGTTGAGGATCTGTATTCCTATACACAGTCAGCGGGCGGCGACATTGCAAGGCTTGGAGAAGAGCGTATTGTGATCACTCCTCCAGGCGTCAAGATCTGGCGTGGCATATACGATCTAAAATAGCTTTATTGCTTCCTGCACCAACGGGTGCTGTGTCTGTATTCTAAACTGTTTATTTATCATACTTGCTAGGTTCTGCGCCTTTGGTCGCTCACCGTGGTTGACAAGGACTCGCCTAAGCTTGGGACGAAGTCGCATAATATATGCCATAAGCTGGTTGTAGTCACTGTGACTGCCAAGGCCGTCGATCCTTTCGACTTGGCACTCAAGATTGATCGTTTCGTCCCCAATTGTAATTTGTCTGTTACCATCTAGAACCGCCCTGCCGGGAGTTTCGAGCGATTGATAGGATAACATGATGAG
>JAICVG010000066.1 GCA_025935445.1 Nitrososphaera sp.
GAATAAGAATGTAGTTAGCTGAATCTGAGACACAGTTATTCGCGCATTTCAAATAGTTTTATTCTCATTTTATTCTAGAGTAGAAGAAGTTTTTTATTAATAATTTAAAGTTACTAAAAGTGAACATGCAAATACTACTGGACAATGGAATATATCCTATCCTATAGTCTAAAATTGCATTAATGCAAATATGTGACGTAAGGCATTGTGACTTCTATTAGCAGGCCTTTATGACAATTAATGATCTGAGGTCGGTACAAACATTCTAAATATAGCTTGTGTCAATGGGTTCTTGAAAGAATGGGAGAAGAGGTTGTTATCAGCAAAGGGATGAGAGCTTGCTCCCACGGCGGCGTTTATTCAGTAAACCCTCGTCTTGTCCAACTCGATTGCAGCTCAAGCATTAACCCTCTTGGTACTCCCAGAAAGGCAATAGCGGCTATCAAGATGAACGCCAACTCCCTTACGCGGAACTACCCTGATCCCGAGTGCAGAGAATTGAAGAAAAGCCTGTCGCGCTACCTAGGAATTGACCCGGAATGGATTAGCGTGGGAAATGGAGCGATAGAAGTTATCTATTGGTTTGTACAGGCAGTATTTGTAAAAGGGCGCGTAGTTATCCCAGCACCAACTTTTTGTGAATACGAGCTTGCATCGCAGAAAGCTGGTGCAGAAGTGACATTTGTACCACTACACAATTTGGAGCTTGACGCCGATCAGGTAATTGAAAAAGCAAGAGGAGCTGACGCAATATTTCTTTGCAATCCAAACAATCCTACAGGCATACTTGCCACCAAGCAGATAATGAAAATAATCGAAAATGTCGATAGCTCGACAAGAATCCTTCTTGATGAATGCTTCATTGAGCTGGCAGACAATCCCAATGCTAATACGATGATTGATCAGATATCAGAATTTGATAACCTTGTGATCCTAAGGTCGCTGACCAAGTCATTTGGACTCGCCGGCCTACGAGTCGGCTACGGTGTATGCAATCCAACTCTTGCAAAGAAATTGTCCGCAAATAAGATTCCGTGGAACGTAAACGGTCTTGCACAGGTTGCAGGAGTGGCTGCCTTACTAGAAAGAGGATATCTATCAAAAGCAAGGGCGCTTGTCAAAAGAGAGCGAAAGTTTTTGCATGACAATATTGATAAATTAGAATCATTTCGCCCATTAAGATCAGACTCAAACTATTTTCTTATCCATCTGCAAGGCAGAAATTCCACACAATTTAGAGATAGATTACTAAAGAAAACTGGTGTGCTTGTAAGAGACTGCAGCACGTTTACAGGCATGGGCACTCACTATATCAGATTAGCAGTCAAAATGCATAGGGAAAACATGCTATTGTTAAAAGCACTGGAGGCTTTTGATTATAATGACTAGGCGCGCCAAGCTTATTATGATACAGGGCACCACATCTGGTGCAGGCAAGAGCACAATTGCGATAGGACTGTGCAGACTTTTTTCAGATCGAGGCTGCAATGTAGCTCCATTCAAAGCGCAGAACATGTCCTCTAACTTTTTCACTACATCCGGCGGATCCAAGATGGCGCTGGTCCAGGCAATACAGGCAGTTGCAGCAAGAAAAGAGCCTGATCCAAGAATGAATCCCATTCTACTCAAGCCGCTTGGCGAGTATAGAAGCACGGTATTCCTGAATGGTCGCTTCTACTCTGAAATGTATGCAAAAGAGTACTATGAGAAGTTTGTAATCCAGCAGGGCTTCACTATGGTGTTAAAGGCGCTCGACAGTCTAAGGAGCGAAAACGATGTTATAGTCATTGAAGGTGCCGGTTCGCCGTCAGAGATCAATATTGCAAAATACGATATTGCCAATATGCTGCTTGCACAAGAGGTAGGAGCACCTGTAATAATCGTAGCCGATATCGAGCGAGGTGGCTGTTTTGCAAGTATTGTCGGCACAGCGCAGCTGTTAAAGCCAGCCCACAGGGCGATGGTTAAAGGATTTCTAATAAATAAGTTCAGAGGTGACATCACGCTTATAGCACCAGCGATAAAGGAAGTTCAGAAGATGACAAAGAAGAGAATCCTTGGCATAATCCCAAAGATCGAGTTTAATCTGCCTGAAGAGGATTCACTTGTTGGCAGCGTAGCAGGTAAGGCGGAGGTTCCACGGGAATCATGGAACTGGCAGATAGACCTTATTGCAAAGGCAATAAAAGAGAACATCGACATGGAAAGGATATCAAAGGTTGTGGGGCTCTAGATGCTGTATCTCCTTGGAGCACTTGCTGGTGGCATTGGCATTGATTGGCTGCTTGGCGATCCGCCAAATAAATATCATCCAGTTGCATGGCTTGGGCAGCTGATCGGCTTTTTTCTACCAAGGCTTAAAGGGGGCTCTGAAAAAGCCAAGGGAACTATCTTTGCTATTTCACTTGTTATCATAGTAGCTTTAGCAGTTCATTTTCTTATATTTGCAAGCAGGTATCTTGCAGGCCTCATTGAGCTTGTTGTTGTGTCTGCCATAATATTCAAGATTACGATTGCAATGAAAGGCATGGAGAGGCATACCAAGGCAATAGTCAACTGCCTAGAGGCTTGTGACTTGGAAGCAACCAGACATAACTTGTCAATGATAGTGAGAAGAAAAACTGATGACCTTGACGAGCAACACATCCTTTCGGCAACTATCGAATGCATAAGCGAAAGCACAGTCGACGGTATTACGGGACCCATCTTCTATTATTCACTTTTTGGTCCTGCCGGCGCTTTTGCCTACAGGGCAATAAACACACTCGATTCTATGGTTGGCTACCCTGATGACTATTTTAAGGATGTCGGGTGGATGTCTGCAAGACTTGACACTGCTGCAAACTATATTCCTGCAAGATTAACTGCATTCTTGATTGTGGTATCGGCCAAGATACTTGGAGCCGACTGGAAAAATTCGCTTGACATTCTACATCGAGACCATGACAAGACATTTAGTCTCAATGCTGGCTACCCAATGGCTACTATGGCAGGGGCATTGCGTGTCAGGCTTGAAAAGATAGGGCACTACACACTTGGCGACAATCAAGAGCCTGTTACAGTTGAAAAGTGCAAGAAAGCAATCTCAATAATGAAGCTCACTACACTGCTCTTCTACATTGTAGTATCTGTCCCAGTAATGTCGGTTCTCTATCTTGCAGGCTGGTGGAGGCTTGTGCTTGGTATCCCTTAAGCCCATCCAGTCGGTGCTTGCATTTTTGACGATATTGCCGGTAGGCAAGCAGAACCAGGACATCTATTACATTGCTAAGAACATGTACCTATTCCCAGTCGCAGGCCTGGTTATAGGCTCAATCATTGGTGCAATGGCTCTTGGGATTTCCAATTTTTTGCATCCTCTGCTCATAGGGTTTTTGGTCACTGGAGGCCTTATAATAATAACCGGTGTCCATCACACTGATGCCTTATCTGACTTTGCTGATGGGTTGATGGCAAAAGGCAGCAAGGAAGCCAAGCATAAGGCTATGCTCGATCCTGCGGTTGGCTCAGCAGGAGTGGCGGTGCTTGTGATGTATTTTGTAGGCATGATAATTGTATTTAATATCGGCTTTGCGTCTGGCTTGGCGATCTTTACTAGCATCATAACCGCTGAGGTGATAGCCAAGTATGTGATGGTGCTCCTTGCCAACAGGGGTGTGTCGGCGTGGGAGGGCTTTAACTCGCCCTTCATTGCGGCAATGAAGGACAGGCACAAGATGCTTGCGGCCACTGGCATTATGGTTGCAATTGTAGGATTTGCCAGCAGCTATGCCGGCTTTGCTGCACTGGCCATTTCACTTATCCTTGCACAGCTCTTGAGGTATGTTTCTAGCAAGAGCTTTGGCGGCATATCTGGAGACGTTCTTGGAGCATCAAATGAGATAACCCGTCTCTCTTCCCTTATGGTGCTTTCATCCTTGTCGTCAATGCCGCAGGTGATATTGATTTTTTGATAGCTGCCGTCGTAATGTGCGGTGGCAGAGCGAGCAGAATGCAACAACAACAACAACAACAGGAAGGCATAGAAAAGCCACTGATAAAAGTGGATGGCGTTGCAATGGTCGAGCGTGTAATTTCAGCCTTGGCAAGCTCAAACAGATTTGACCGTATTATTGCAGCAGTCTCTCCCAATACCCCGAAAACAAATGAGTTTCTCAAATCAAAAGGCATTGAGATAATTGAGACAGCTGGCGAGGGCTACTCTCAGGACCTATCACACTTGCTTTCAAAATTAAAACCACACAAGGTCGTGGTAGTTCCAGGTGACATTCCACTATTAAATTCCCAGATTGTCAAAGAAATTCTTAATACCATAGATGATGATGACAGACAAGAACAAGAACAAGCAATTTCGATAATACTTGAAAAAGGATTTGTAGAGGAGATTGGTGTGAAGCCAAGCATAGTATTGATGAATCAGTACTGCCATTCCGGCATCACTATATTCAACTCAATGGTTATCAGCACTGAACCAGTGAAAGAACACTATTTGGTCATGAACCGAAAAGAAATTGCGCTAAACGTGAATACGAAAGAAGAGCTAGAGCTGGCAGAGAAATTACTGGTCTAGCACTTCTAGAACTTTACCAACGATGTTGGCCTTGCTGCCAGAGCGCTCTGCCAAAAGCTCGCCGCAGGACTTGCAGCTCATATTGATGGTCGTGTGTGAAAACACTATTGCCTTTTCGCCGCATTTTGGGCACTGAACAGATAGAAATGAGCTCCTAGGCTTTGGCATCATTATGCTTTCTCGCTTCATGCTGTTGTCATCATATCTCCAGCTTGCGTATCCTTAGACCTTGCTTCATCGTCTTGAACTGGCATGTTTTACAAGTATAGCGTAAAGTCATTTTCTTGGTAGTCTTGGCAGTTCTCTTGAGCTCGGGGAATTTCTGGCCGCCGTACCCCTTCTTGTCTTCAGCGTGCCTGCGAGCGCCTTCAGCTCCTGTCCTATCTCTTCCCTTCTTGTATAGGGCTATGGTCTGGACCCTATAGGTTTTACAACGGGGGCAGAACTTGCGCATCTCCTTCTGCATCTTCATATGATTATATCTGTGCTTGCAAAGGGTAATTTAATGTATATATGCGTAAGGAGGTGTTTTTTCTCTCTGTTCCTTTCTCTCAACGTCTAACAGCAAATCTAATATACTAAGACTTACAACCTCTTCAGCAGCATGTTCCTGAATTTCGGATCCTTGATTGGACAGTCAATAGACCCGGCGGCATTTCCAGTATGGATACCCCTGACTTTTGGACTGGTCGTAGGACTCGCTTACGTAATTATTTCGGCCGCCAGGCACCGTGGCCGCTAAAAATGGCGCCTAACCCTTTCTTTTTATAAGGCAGCCTAGTAGTGCTACTTCCGTAAAGTCATCTAATTGAATATTTTTATAGAGTCCCAAACCATTAACCTTATTTTAGTGCGGAAATCTCTTCTGTTCTACTGATTATGAGAGCGTCCTCTTCCTTGTTGGCTTCATCAGGAATGGCCATAGGGGTGACTGCAATAGCAATAGCTGTCATGCTTTTGGCTTCCAATTTCACGCTAATTAACGCACAACCACAACAGGTGACCAGCCAACCTGGAGAAATTGAGAATGGAACAACAACATTTCAAAGCACAAGTGACAGCTTCAGCATACAGGTTCCAAGTGGCTGGATAATTCAGGATGTAGATAATGCAGGCCCTGCACAGTTAGAAGAAGTAAGACAAGGATATGGAATACTTGTGCAACTCTGCCCGGAGGAACAACAAGGAGCGGCAGCAGCTGCTTCCAATGCTAGTGGCGGCAGCACAAACACCATTAGTAATATCAACGCTAGCAGATGTCAAGGAGCTCAAGAAGTCATACACATTATTCGGTATCCTGATTTAGACACTAGACTATCGGCTAATAATGTTACTACTACCAACAACAATCTGACAACAACTGACAATATTCTAACTTACCATCTGCAAAAGCTTCAGGAAGTTGGCTATAGGAGCATGCAGATTGTAAATAGTACAGATATGACATCAAACCTTAGAGATCCACAGACAAACGAAACAATAACAACAGTGCCAGGCAAGCTTGTAGAAATGACATATAGCACTAACTTTGCTCCCAATGAAATAAAGAGAGGGTATTTCATTTTAACTGCTACAAATTCAACAGTCCCGAACGTAGGGACGACAAAGGGGTATGGTGTCTTTTATGAAGGTAATTCTACGACCACCACTACTCCAGCAGAAATAACAACTGCAGCTGCAAGTTTACCACTACCGCCACAGGTCGGGCAGGTATTTGATTCGTTTGAGCTAATAGCAGCACCAGGAGTAGTACAAGCATTAGCAGAAACAGCTGAAGGCGGAGACGATGAAGATGACGACAATGGAGCAGACGATGAAGATGACGACAATGGAGCAGACGATGACGATGAAGATGACGACAATGGAGCAGACGATGACGATGA
>JAICVG010000023.1 GCA_025935445.1 Nitrososphaera sp.
AGTAGCGTTTGCCTCAGCCATGTTAGAGATGTCTGTGAGGTCGAATGATGAACCTGTGGCATTTCCATAATCACTCAATACAACATTTACTAAGTCTGCTAGAACCATTGCCCATGTTGTTACGTTATTCTGCTGCTCACTTTCAACTCTCGCTGTTACAGCCTCGGCCATGATATCGTTGAGCGACATAACTGCTTGGTTTATGCTCTGTATTCTATCTTGCGGCATCTGTTCTGGAGATGTGGAAGCCAACGACGATGTTACATTTCCTACTAACTGCTCCAAGCCAGTTTCCAGACTATTTGCAATTCTGTTATTCCTCTCTCTAACCTCACCAAGGGTATTATTGTCGAGAAGACTCGAAGCTTTTTCGGCGTGGGCTTGGGCTAATGTTGCATTGTTATTTTCGAGATTTATAGTTACCAACGCAGTCTCAGCTCTAATCTGATCCGTTAGGGAAAGGAACTCAGCACTTTCACTGGTTGAGAATGTGTGGGCATATACCAAGTGGCTGACGGGGAATATAAAAGAGCCTGCTAGCACTAAAAACAATAGAGGGAATTTCATACTGTAAAGCATAAAAGGAATTTTTCTCATTCTCATGATCATCGGCGGTCAATAGCAGTTTATAATGATTATAGTACAATAACCGAAGGTGGTAGATACCGCTCTTCTAAGTAAGTAACGCCAAAATTTAGTCTGTTAGTCGTTTCACTGAGGATAAAAACCTCTCTTAGAGAATGAATAGCACCTGGCATAGATATCACTCTTGTTTATAGACAGGTTTTCTTTTATGGTAGCAAGAATAAAAAAAGAAAGCTAGGCTACAAGCAGGTAAGAATTCGTGGTGATTGAATCACAACTATTATTAACATGGACTTGCCGAGCAAGGTATGAAAAAAGTAGCTGAACGCCTCTCGGCACTAGGAGTTCTTGTTTTTGCACTAGGAGCACTTACTTTTCTTTCTGCTCCAACAGCATCGCTGACTCCTGCAATAGCACAGCAAACAACAACAAACGCTACATCGCCTGAAGTGGCGCCAGAAGGTGGAGCCGCTACAACTGAGGAACATACAGATACATTTACAGTCAGGGACTCCGTATTTGCATTACTTGCGGACCAGACAATTCCAGCGAGTGGTTTTATACATCTATATGACTCTACACCATACTCAATTACAAATGGTCATGTAGCTGCAAAAATTCCATGCGATGACGAATCAGCTCCTCTGCTCAACATATTAGTTGGAGTAGCTCCAGATCTAACGCCAGCCCCTCTAGAACTGGTTCCGCCTCTTTCGACTGCAGGTGAGCTATGTTTGTACCATGTTGATCTGCCACCACCTGCGCAAGCCAACGCAACCGCTGCCAACGCAACCGCTGCCAACGCTACTACCACAATGATTACAGATATCGCAATTCAAAATCCAGGCGATGAAGACGTCACTCTGCCATCTACAAGTACTGTAGTTATCGGTGTTAACGAGATAATGAGGGGTGCTCATAGTCATGAAGGAGAAGAAGGGGGAGGACAAGCTCAAGCTGGCACCCCTTAAGGAATAGGTATCTGCAATCAGCTGTGAAGCAAGACAACTCTCTTCTTTTTTGTTTGAACTTAAACTTCGGAATTCTAATAACTCTTTGATTGTTTTATGGCTTGACAGAATTCAGTTGAAATTCATTGCCAATAGGAATATTTTCGTTACTATCAATCTTCTAGTTCTTAAATTGATTCACACCTGCAATAGCTGCATTGTAAGTGCATTAGCAAGAGATATGCAACACTGATGATGTTTTTGCAGCGATTTTTCTACCTTAGATCAGGAAATACCGTCACATTATGTCAGTTTGCTCGATAATGAGATAACTCGAGCCGACGATAAGTTAACAGAACCACCTAGGGAGATGTCCTGAGGACTATTGATGCGCTTTTGGTGCTGTTATTGTTATTATTATTATTTGCGTCGTTGCCTCATTCCTATTCTTCCTCTTCCTTCGCGCCAAAGGCAGAGAGATTAGGATGAATACTGCCCTCCACGATTGCTTGGATAGCATCATTTGACATCTTGTCGTCAATTGCTTTTCTCAGATTGGCAAACGCTGCATCCAATGCTGCAATTTCTGAGGATGAATTTGGCATAGCTTTTGGCTTCAAGTTATTGTACATGTCCTGCGCTGCAGCTGCAAGTCCTTGCGCTGTCTGGTAGGCTGGAAAGTTTACAATAGTTGCAGTTTCATTTGAGCCAGCTCCTTCAGACATGTTTGACATGTTGTCTTGCGATGTCGTATTGCTGCCCGTGACGTTACTGCTGTTCTCTTCAGCCCCTGTAGCAATACCATAGTCTTCCATGGTTTCGTCTAATATAGCAACTACTGCCAATGCATTGACAGTTGCGTTTTCAAGTTCAGTCTTTTCTATTCTGACACTTGTAGCCTCTGCCAGGTCATTATCAAGTGAGGTGATGAGCTGAGCTACTTTAATAGCATCTGGATTAGTGGAATTCGCTGCCGTCGTAATATTTGATATCAGAGCAGGAATGTCTGTTCCAAGCCTCTGATTTCTTTCAGTCATTTCCTTTGTATCATTTGTGTTCCAGAATTCACCAATTTTATCAGAATGCCATGCGACTAGTGTCTGATTTGAAAGGTCACTTTGTATCAAATGTGCCTCAACTTTTAGTTCTTGAACTTTCGCTAGAAATGCTGCACTCTCATTTCCTCCAAATGTATGTGCATATGCATTTCGTGACAATGCAAAGGTGGTTGTGCCGAGAATGAGCAAAGCGGATAAGCTCAGAGCAAGCGCTGTTCTTTTGTAATTCGTCATAACGAACTAAAACGTGACGAGCATTATTTAACATTGTAGTACATAGACCGAATTCATTGTGGGATTTTCTAGTATAATCCGCGAATGAACTACAAATTCTTTAGCCCTGCATCGCCATAGATTATTATCACCTGCAAAGCTGCCAAGTTCATTTCACCATGCGAGCGAAAGCCCAAAGCCACATGCATAACCAACTAACCATATAATTTTCATAGAGTATCGTATTATATCTTGTGGAGTAACTAAGGTTGATGCCACTACTACAACAACCATATATGCCGCTGAACAAGAACCGGTATATACTCTTCAATCTTTCATTTAGACCGGATTAAAGAAGTCTGAAATTTGTCTAGCATTAAGCGCTGGATGCCAATGCAAAAGTCTAATATCTCTTTATTTTTTCTCCTTCTACTCTTTCTCTTCGAGATAAGGCGATGACGGCTATAGCAATACCTGCAACTCCTATACCCACAGATATCATCGCAAACATGTAAGCACCATCAGCCGATACTTTTATGCTCTGAGCGGATTGCGTCGCATTCTGAGCAGTCTGCTGGGCTTGATCTGCTGATGCCTTGGCATCGTCAACCTGTGTCGACAGATCCGTTATTGCATTGCTGACTTGATTTATAATTCCGCTTGTTACCTGACTATTTTCGGAGCCTGCTGTAGAGGGGAAGGTAAGTTCTTTTGGGTCTGACACGTCATCGAGAGGAACAGAGCCGTTTACATTTTGGCCATTGACTGTGCCCATAAGAAGGAGTTCATATTGACCAATTTGTCCGGGTATCACCTCTGCTCCATAAAGTCCTTCTTGTTCTTGCGGCAACAAATCAATAGGCTTGGTTTCACCACCTTTTTTTATGGTTGCCTGAAGCTCTCCAACAGCATTAGGAATTGGCGTATTATCAGACGCATTTGAAACTCCTACTGTAACAGTATTCAGCTGACCTGCAAGCGGAGGCTCATTCGCCCAACCTACTTCAATAGCGATACTGCCAAAATTCATGGTTTGGTGGGCAAAAGCAGAGGGTACAACAATGTTGTTGCTACTGCTGACTACCAAAAGAGATATTGCAAGCATACCAGATAGCATCAAAACTCTCAAAAGAGTCCTTTTCATTTAAAATAAAATGACCTCACAGTACTTATAATCTTTGGGCATATTTCGGGCTTTGTACTAGAAAAGAAGCAAGAGTAAATAAAGAGAAGAGCTAAGATGACACATACATGCAACTGAGGTACTGGCATTTTAGTTTAATTGTTATAGGAATAGTTTTTGCTCTATTTGCTTCCAGTGTGCAAGACTCTTTTGCTCATCCTGTTTATGTTAAATCTACACCACAAGCCTTCCAGACAGTTTCTTCCTCACCTCCAGAAGTAAATGTTTTCTTTACCGAGCCAATCGAATTGAAATACAGTAAGATCTCAGTTATAGGTCCGGATGGAAATAGAGTAGATAAAGATGATCCGCATAATGTTGGTGGAGACACAGCATCGCTAGGAGTTAGCCTTCAACCCGGGAGTCCTGATGGCACCTACACTGTATCTACAAAGGTACTTTCTGCAGTTGATGGGCACACCGTTGACAATGCATTTACTTTTGGAGTAGGATCAGGCACCATACTTAGTGGTCAGCCTGCTGAGCAGCAAACACAGAATTTGTTATCTCTGCCAGAGGTTGCTTCAAGATATCCCGGCATGATTGGAGTAGTCATGATTGTAGGCGGGGCCTTTGCGACCTTATGGCTATGGAAACCAATTGCCAGAGTGCCATGGCTTTATGACGCCGTTGCACAAAAGAAAATTGAAATAGATAAAGCCATGGTAAAGTTTGTTATTATTGGCGTTATACTGGTACTTGCATCGGGTGTAGCGATTATATTTGTGCAAGCCAATTCGGCGGGCAGCAGCATCCAAGATGCCATCGCAACGAAGTTTGGCAATGTCTGGCTCTCAAGAATGCTGCAGTCGGCAATCTTGGCTGCTATTGCTTTTTCAGTTTATCGAAAGGTCGTCAGGAAGAATATAAGTCCAGGAAGGTCTGAAACACTTGCGATACTGATCCTTGGACTTGCCATACTTTTCACATCTAGTCTAATAGCCCATGCTGCGGCAACTAGCCAGACAAGTGCTATAGCACTAGACTTTTTCCATAATACTGCGGCTGCAATATGGATAGGTGGCCTCATATTTCTCGGAATTATTGCAGCTCCAAGAATACTTGAAATCGCCGATGAAAAGATAAAGGCTACGGCAATTTCGCTTCTGATTCCAAGATTTTCTATAATAGTAGTTGTAATACTTGGGGTCATAGCGATAACAGGCCCTCTTTTGTTGTATTCTATCGAAAGCGATCTTTCACTTGTCGTTGCATCGTTGTATGGTAAATTTCTCATCACAAAGCTGAGCCTTGCAGGGGTTATGCTTGGGATGGGAGCGTATTCGCAATTTGCAATACAAAAGAAGGCTGTGTCAGTGGTCAGTAGCGGCCAGGGTAGAGGAGGCACAAGTATGATTCAGACAAAGACGCCAAACCTTAAACACTTTGGAAAATTCCTCAAAGTAGAGGCTGCTGTTGGCATTGGCTTACTATTGATGGTAACCTTTATGGCAAACAGCTCCGTGCCATCGGGTCAATTTCCAGCATTTGAAAACCAAAGACAACTAGCAGTTGCCGGCGCTGGTGGTAGTGGTAGTAGTGGACAAGCGAATGCTACTTCTGGCCAAAGCTCTCCTGTAAAGACTGACTTTGTTCAGACTGTATACTTAGGCAATGATGAGGGGAAGATAAAGCTAGCAATAAGCCCCTTTGATGTTGGTCAAAACAACTTTAACATATCATTTATTGGAACAGATGGCAAGCCGGTTAGTAGCATTGAGTCTGCAACGATAAGGATGACTCAAACAGACAAAGCTATAGGACCAATTACAATAGATACAAAGAAGCAGTCAGATGGTGTTTTTGTTTCCAATGCCAGTTTTGGCGTAGCAGGTAAATGGGATGTCGTAATCGAAGGTGTAAATTCGCAAGGAAGTAACATGATTGCGTCCCTTGATGTGAATGTCAAACCTCAGGTATCAAACCTTGACTTTACTATCCAGCAATACCAGACTCCAACTAACAGTATGCCTCTCTTTCCAGTATTTGATGGAGAGAGGCAATCTATATGGGTGGGTGATACGGTGCTTGGAAGCGGAAGGATATGGCAGCTAGATATTGCTACAGGCAACTATACTGCTCACAACATAAAGGGCGCAAACATTGTGACACAAACGGTGCTTGCCCCTGACGGTAAGCTTTGGTACATTGACCCGCTGGCGGCGCGGCCAAACAGTACCCTTGGAGTTTATGATCCCGACACAGAATCACTAAAGCAGTTTGTGATACCAATAGAAGGTATTGGGACCGGGATTACGATGGATAGTAGCGGAAACCTATGGGTACCCATTTCTCAGGCAAACAAAGTGGTAAAATTCATGCCTCAAACAGAGCAATTCGCGTCATACTACGTTCCAACAGCTCAGGCAGCGCCAGTGGGAATCATAACTGATAGTCAAGGCAACATCTGGTTTACAGAAGCTATTGGAAAAATTGCAAAAATAGATGTCAACAGTGGTAACATAACTGAATATGAACCAAAAAGCGGGCAGCAAGCACTTGCCGAGCCAACAGCAATATTTGAGGATCCGAACAATCCTGGAACACTTTACATTTCAGAGCATCCTACCCATACTGTGACTGCTTTTAACACACTCCTCGGCACTTTCCACAAGTATCCGTTACCTGATGATGCCGGCTTACCCTTTGGTCTTGCCATGGACAACTATGGCAATCTATGGGTCGCAGAGCACACAATCGACAAGATAGCAGTGTTAGATCCAAGAACAGGGGCAAGTAAAGAGGCGAATATCCCAATTACAGGGTCCTTCATACAGTGGATAACTTCAGATAACAATGGTAGGATCTGGTTTGCAGCCCAGCAGGGCAAAGGACTTGGCAGCATTACCACAACTGCAAAGCCTCCCTCATCTCTCTCTACTTTAGGTAATGGCAGTGGGGGAGGAGGAGGAGCGGAACAACAGCTGTCGAATGCATCAACAACAGCGGGCGGAGTTCCACAACTCGGATTTTCATTTGCATCTGGGGCTGGGCCGGGTATAGCAGCTGGCATAGTTATGAGTGCGATTTTCTATGCCAAGTCTTCAATTGACCTAAAGCGCAATATGCGGGCTGCATTAAGACAAAAGAGCTAGTAAACATATAAACAAATTCTTTGTAAAATTACCCACCATCTCGTTATGATATTGCAACAGTGAGGGTTATTATTATTATTATATTCTTAATCACTTGACAAAGCAAAAAACGACGAAAGAAAAAAATTCTAGAAGAGCTTCATCCTCTGTGGAAGCACTATGACAGCTGTCAACGATGCAGCCAGTACAACAGCTAGAATACCTCCAGCTGGAAATTCTGGTGTTACTGTGATTGGAAATGTGGCTTCTTCATCAGTAGGTATTGCAGGGATTCCAGTGCCAGCAAGGAATACTTGTGCAGTGTAATCTCCATTATCTTGGAATGTATATGGTATTGTCAATGTACCCTCAACATTGTGTAGAACAGACTGCCCTGTTTGCCCTGCTGCACTGAAAACCTGTTGACCATTTTTCATTATCCTAAAATCGTAATCTTGGTGCTGATGTACAGTTTGTGTGCCGGGGTTAAGGAAGCTCACAGTGAACGTGGCTTGTCCAGCGTCACTCCATGTAGGTGCTAAGCTAATATCAAGTGTGCCCTTGCTTGTACTTTTTACCATTCCGCCCTCTTGAGCATAAGCTGGCGCAGCAATAGTGGTGGCGGTCGTAACGCTGAAAACTGCTCCAACCAGCAATGCAATCAAAAAGAATATGTTTCTTGCCATTAGCGTTAATTGATGAGGTGCCTAAATAAATTGTTACCACTTGCTACCCTAGCTGCGAACAATGCTATGCCAGCTGCAGCGATAAAGAGCAAGAACACCTTAGACTGAAACTCTGGCGTGACCTGTATTGGTATTACGACCCCCTCTCCCAAATCTTCAATATCATCTATCCTTATTTCATATGATCCCGCTTCTTCAAAGAAAACCTCCTGAAAAGTAGATGCTTGATCTAACCGCTGAATCTGAGCCCTGTTATCTCTGTAAATTGAAATGTCATACTTGATATCTTCAATTTCGATGCCTGTATCTGGGTCAATAAAGTGTATTTCAAATGTGTTTGCTCTTCTAATATCGTTTGGAGTCCATATTAATTCAACTCTAAATGTGCCTTGATCTGTAACTGTATGTAGCCTGATCTGTTCTTGGGCAGATATAGGCTGAAAGGCTGAACTGAATAAGAATAATGTAAAAGACAAAACAATACTGATAAGAATAACTGCTGCAACACCAACAACATTATACAAAGGAATTGGTATGAAAAAGCTTCCAGATAATAATCTATTGTGAAATTCTGCTTAGGTGAGTATAGTATACCACTTCTAAAGCAATCTAGCTCTAGCGTAAACTGGTATATGATTGTTAGATATACAACCTCAATTGGATAGCTTCAAGCTAATTTAGGAGGATAAACTAATAATGATAGCAGTCTAGGCAGTCAGGTTTTTAAGAGATGAAATTTTTTACAGCTTGTAATATGCGGATCGTCTCATTTCTTCCAAGTGCAACTGAGACGCTTTATGAACTTGGTGCTGGAAACCAAATAGTGGGTGTCACACACGAGTGCAAGTATCCTCCTCAGGCTAGGAAAAAACCCCGAGTCATACAGTCGTCTTTTGACCCAGGCCAGATGACAGGACGAGATATAGATAACAAGATAGTTGAGCTAATGCATACAGGGAAGGACATTTACGTTGTAGACGAAAACACCTTGAAAAGAGTTTCTCCTGATCTTATTGTTGCACAGGGGCTTTGTGAAGTCTGCTCGCCGTTTACAAAAGAGATAAACAGAGCAGTAAGCCTCCTTGGAGACCGCCGACCAGATGTGCTAGTTCTCGACCCCCACGATCTTGATGATATACTTGTCAGTATAATGGATGTAGCAGAAAAAATAGGTAAGGTTAGAGAAGGACGAAAGCTTGTAGCTTCTCTGCAAAAACGTATCGACATGGTACGTAGTATGACGATGAAACTAAAGCACAAGCCCAAAGTGCTTTGTGTTGAGTGGATTGAGCCGCTTTTTACTGCAGGACACTGGGTTCCACAGATGGTTGAATACGCTGGCGGTATAAACGGCCTAAGCTCCACTGGCGAGCCGTCGCGCCGAATGGACATAGACGAAGCAGTACAGCTTGATCCAGATATAATTGTGCTTATGCCATGCGGCTTTGACATAGAGCAAACATTGAAAGAACTGCCTGTGCTTGCGAGCAATGGAAAGTGGAAGTCGCTTCAAGCAGTCAAAAATAGAAATGTGTATGCTGTCAATGCTAATGCGTATTTTAGCAAGCCGGGGCCTCGTACTGTAGTAGGTCTCGAAATAATATCAAAAATTTTGCATCCCGAGACTTCGCAGCACATCAGAGTTCCGAAAGGTTCTTACAAAAAAATTACTGCCAAATTATTGCGTTAGAGAGACTTCGATATAAACGTCGTCTGGAATTTTCAGACGCATAAGTTGTCGAATGGCCCTGTCATCGGCTCCAACATCAATCACGCGCCTATGGATACGCATTTCATACTTGTCCCACGTGTTAGTTCCTTGACCTGCAGGAGATTTTCTAGTAACTACTTTGAGCTTTTTTGTAGGAAGAGGATGCGGGCCGCGC
>JAICVG010000086.1 GCA_025935445.1 Nitrososphaera sp.
GATGGCGGCACGACACCTATACCATACATCAGGATAACATTTGAAGCAACTGATACAGTTGGAATTGACGAGACAGAATGCAGCTTAGACGGACAACAAGCATTTATCCCATGCACAAGTCCTGTAGCTTATGATAGGCTAAGCAGAGGCACTCATGAATTTACTGTAAGGGTGACAGATGAAGCAGGTAATACAGGAGAAGATGAATTTACTTGGACTGTCAACAACCCATTTGCAGCAGCAGAAGAAGATAAGGAACTTGATCAAAGTATAGCAGAGATGGAAAGCTTTGATTAAAAGACCTAGGGAGAGAAAGTGAAAAAAGCACCATTCTTTAATCTTTTATTTTCCTCAAGTATGAAGATCCATCATTAAATTCCTCCTCTTAATAAACAATATTTGTATCTGTCTCTTAGATCCGTCTCTTGAATAACATCCTGTTAATAGGTAATTATTGCCTGTTCTTGCTAAGTATTGGCGAAGTTTAATTAGAATCCCTTATAATGGATAAATTGTGACTATTTATAGACACCCAAATGGGCTCAAAAACTACGCCTCTGGTACTAGTGATGTTTGCTCTTGTAGGTGCTGTATCTGCAGGAGCGGTACCAGCAGCAATTGCACAAGAAGACACCTCGTTAGGTGCAGACCTCACCGGCGGCATCATATCTGATGTTTTAGACGGCAGCGTCAATGATGATGATCAAAATGGAGATGCTGACGGCGAGATCAATCAAGATGCGACGGTCACCGCAACCGTAAACCGAAACCAAGAGCAGAACGGAAATGTAGATAACGTCGGTGAATATGCAGATGATACTATCTCTCTCACTGCCGAACAGCACCCTGGCAATGCAGGCGTGCCCATTGGTCTATCCATAGACACCGCTGAGGAAGAAACACCAACACCTCCTCCAGCCGACACACAACAAACCCAATCGATTAAGTTTGCTAGTGAACCTTCCTTGAAACTGAATGAACCAATTGATGACCGAGGATTAACCACTTCGGCGTCTATTACTGCTTCAGGCACAGTGACTGGAAGCGGAGGAACTGCAGTCTTGACTTCCAACGTAAGTGTACTTGCAATATGCAAAGATGACGAGACAGGCGAGTTATCCAACCCACAAAGCTTTCAATCAACTGTCAGCAGTGAGCCTATAACAATAGAGCCTGGACGTCAATCATTTGAACTGACAACTGAAACCATCACAGAACCTGTGGGGGATGTAGAATGTGAAGAAGGTCAGACGGCAATATTGAATTCCGTCCAGTTCATAGAGCCCGTATTAACTATTCAGACAGGCGGTAACACACTGACACAACCATTTCCTGGCATTACTCCCTGATAACTAATCAACTCCCTTCCTTTTTTTCTTTTTTCTTTCTATTATGTTACTAGCTAAAGGAACATATTAGTCTCTTCTACCATTCTCGACGCAAACAAATAATATCATTCTTTCAGCTAGCTTTTCTGACTTTCCCCTGAACTTGATCACTTTACCGCCTTCGCTTGGACTAACGAATCTCCGCCCGAACAACATCCAGGCGCGCAGCAGGAGCCGGAGAAGGAACCAGCTTCATTATTATCTTGCAGCGCTATTTTGTCGTATGTCTTGCGTATTGTTTTCTTGATGTCTTGCTGACGATCTTTTTCCATAGTTATGCTTTACTTAGGAAACTATTTAAGTTGTCAAGGATAAATCATGACAGTTAGTGTAAACATGGAAACTAGCAAGTTTAATGATAATACACAAAATCAGGTTGTGAGCATACCAGACCTCCATTGGATATGTGGCGATGATTTATACAAGATGTTATAGAGAGATTACCCTCTCAAATAACAATAACTGACTGATTGACTATTTTTCACTTACACGTCCGAAGCTCCAGAGTTGTCATAACAATGTTCTAATCCTCCATGATTGCCTGTTAAGAGGAAGCAGCCGCAGCAACAACAAGAGCAAACAACATTCTAACATATCAAGAGAAGTTATGACTATTAAGGCATGGCTTCTAGTATTGGTAATTAGACTGGACTACGTTGAGAAGAAGCTGATGAGGAAATAAAATGACAAAGAAGCAGCCTCTAGAGCGAGTAATCTATGAAGAAGCTCGAGAGCTAGCACACCGGCGAAACTGGACGGTAAGCTTTACACTTAGTATTATGTGGTCGAGGTTTAAGAGCGCCGGAGACTCTAAAGAAGCTGAAACGGCGTTTATCTTGATGCAACGGGAAGAAGAGCATAAAGGTAAAAAAGACCCAATTTTTACAGAGTGGTGAAGATAGAGAGAGGCAAACAAGCAAGCAGCATTTGAAAGGCCTTTTAGATGATTGATTGAATGAATAAATTTTTTAGCACATTCCCCCACCATTACAATGATTGCAAGCGGGTCTTTTTCCTCCACCACCTCCTGTTGTCATTGTACTTACGGTAATAAGCGTCGTTGGTGCAATCGCCATCCCGTTTGGCGCTCCACAATTCATTGATAGGGCTATAGCACTTGAACTCTCGTTTATCACCTTAGCTGTTGTTATTCTATTATGTGACAGGTTGACTGTTAGGACAGTACCGCTTGCAAGATTAGCGCTATATGCCTGCATCCCGCTTGCAATCATTGTAATGGTGGGGAATTCAGTTGCATCGCCTCATGTTGAGATGATGACAACATTTTCAAAACCATTCAATGCGGTAATGCTAATTATTGGTGGTTATGTCTTGCAGGGAGCACTTATTGGCGCAACCATTTTGCAGCTTGTAAGAACGCGCCAAGGCATTGTTCAAAACCAAAAGAACTAGACGGCAGCACCAAGTATATTTTCCTTTGATAACACCTTGTCAATCTGTTCCTTTGTCATCAGTCCTTTGCTCAGGACCAGCTCGCGAATGCTCTTGTTGGTCTTAAGCGATTCCTTGTATATTTCCGCTGCTTTTAGGTAGCCGATATAAGGGTTTAGCAATGTGACTAACACGGGACTTTTCTCTATGTATGATTCCAGCCGGTCCTTGTTTGCTTCAATGCCGTCGATCATGTTTGCTGCAAATATCGGCAAGAAGTTCTTTAGCATGTCAGTCGAATCAAGGACACATTTCAGCATCCCTGGTAGCATGACATTCAACTCAAACTGGCCTGCCTGGGCTGCCATTGCAACTGAAACATCATTTCCTATTATGTTAAAGCATATCATGTTGAGACATTCAGCTAAGGACGGATTGACTTTACCCGGCATTATCGACGAGCCAGGATGCACTGCCGGGATCAGAATTTCTGCAAAGCCAGCCGTCGGCCCCGAGGCCATCATTCGAATATCATTTGCCATCTTGTTGAGATCTATTGCAAGATTGCGAAGTGCCGACGAACAATTTGCTACATCGTACTTGCTTTGGAGGGAGTAGAACATATTCTCAGAGGATTTCAAGTCCAGCCCTGAAACCTTTGATAGGTATCGAATGGCAAGCTGTCTGTAGCCTTTTGGAGTATTGGCACCAGTGCCCACTGCAGTGCCGCCAAGGCCGACGTAGCCTAGGCCATCCATTGCCTGAACAAGTCTTGCCCTTGCCTGCTTGAGCGAATAAGCATACTGCTCGAACTCGGCGCCAAGTGTGACTGGAATTGCGTCCATCAGGTGGGTCCGGCCAATCTTGATGAGCCCGGCGAATTCCCCCGCCTTCCTTTGCAAAGAAGCAATCAATTTATCAAGCGAGGCAACCGTCTCCATCATGTTGAGCAAGATCGCGACATGCATAGCAGTTGGGAACGTGTCATTGCTTGACTGCGACATATTAACATGGTCGTTTGGGCTAATGATTTCATATTCTCCTTTCGTCTTGCCAAGGATCTCTAGTGCCCTATTTGCAATGACTTCATTGGTGTTCATGTTAAATGCAGTTCCAGCACCTGAGTTAATCGTCTCTACCCTGAATTCATCGAGTAGTTTGCCTGCCAATATTTCATCGCACACCTTTACTATCGCCTGCGCCTTGTCGCTGTCAAGAGCCTTGAGGTCATTGTTTGCTAGCGCAGCTGAGCGCTTGATCATGACGTAGGCTCTTATCAGGTTGATATGGGCCTTTTGGCCGGTTACCTTATACTGATTGATTGCGCGAGCTGTAAAAGGACCATAATAGGCGCTGGAGGGAACTTTGACTTCGCCAAGAGAATCTTTGTCAATCCTGAAAGACATTGCCAAATGCGCAAAATACTAAAGGAGCGGCTGTAATAAATTAATCGACAAGAACTACTCATTATATGATTAGCCTTGCCCTTGCAAGCCGCTCAATTTGAAGAGCATCAGAGCGTGGCAGACTGGCACCGTGAAGCCCAAGAGGGTTCTGGTCTGCGAGAGGTGTATCTTCCACTGCTACTGCAGGATAAAACCGCGCCAGTTTTGCAAACTCAATCTTGCCGTAACAGTTGTTTTCAAGACATACCTTTTTCTCGTCTTCTCTTAGCTCGCCAAGTGAGACAAATCTATCAATTATGCCAGAACCAATGAATGCGGTCTTTTTGACAAACAGCAACTTTGTACTCGGCAGCCAGTCGCGTTTTATGCTGACATAGAGTATGCGTTGGCCATAGAGCTGACTTTCAAGCTCATCTCTTTGTATTCGGAGGATATAGCTTGCTGCTTCGCTGTCTACCATAATCAGAGCCACACTTTAAGCAATACGTCAAAGCTACAGTTTAAGAGTTCGCCAGGAATTCGTTTCGAGAGTCTACTGAGGAGATGCGTTCCAGAGACAACAGTTGCTTTTATCTCTCAGACAACCATAGGCAAAAATATTAGCCAGTTTGCAAAACTCAATAGGCAATAATGGCAAAAGGCCTATTTGATAACAAGTATGTTATCCGTGAGCTTTATTACCTTCCACAGCTTCCCAATCCTGAATTTAGAATATCAGATCATATTGAAGCAGGTTGATGAAGAAACCTGTATTTTCATATTGCACGACAAGGGAAGTATATACATAGGAGAATGTGAAGATAATTCCGCAGAAAAAGCTCTCATATACTTTGGACTCCTTTCATTAGTATCAGTATTTCTCCCAAAAGTAAAAAGAGTTTCAACGATTCGAATTCATGATCCAAAATCGCTTGGCAGCAATGTCCATAAACAATCTGTACAAGGAAGTTTTGGTATTCCTTGAAATAGAAAAGACAACGCTACAAAAAAGGCAAAAGAGGAATACAAGTTATTTTTGGACTCTACAAAGAGGCTGATTGACAAATATGGCAGACTGAATAATCGTTTACCTTTTCTAAGAATACCATCGGAATATTGCTATCGGGCGAGAATCAATCAAGACGTGGTTGGAGGTTCATTTGTTGATGCTATGGTATGTCTGGAGGCATTGCTAAATGAGGAGCCGAATAATATTAAATTCAAGCTTTCAATGAGAGGTGCCCTTATGTTAGGTTTAAGTGGATTTGATACTAATAAAACGCTCAGCAGATTAAAAGAACTATACAATCTTAGAAGCAGAATAGTTCATGGCTCTAGAAACCCAAAGTAGAAGATACACTAGGGCTAATCGTTTATGCAAGACGATGCCTACTCTCATTCTATATATTATGCTTTAATCGTATCGGCACACAAACACTCCCACCAAGGATCTTAAGCAAGATCTGCTCCAAGAAATTGACCAAGCAATGATTGATAGCTCATCAGGATCACTTCAGAAAGAGATTAGCAATACTATACAGGACTTCGAAATTAGCGGTATCCCCTTTATGATTGATGATCGGGATTGGAAAGTTAAAAAATAATTTGCCTTTGATATGACCCATTATCTAACAGATCATAATCTAGGTTATGACCATAAAAGTGCGTGCATGCAAAAGCACGTTCATCTGAGAGGCATTTCCTCTATAGATACCTGATGAA
>JAICVG010000232.1 GCA_025935445.1 Nitrososphaera sp.
CAATATTGTCGATAGTTTCAAGTGCCCTCTCTCTAATGAGCTCAACTATGTTTTCAAATAGATTTCTTGCTTGTTCCAAGGCAGCAAGTCCCTCTACTGTGATCATGCAGTATTCTCTTGAAAAGAAAAATAGCCTACGCCTTCTAATTGTCTCGACATAGCCTTTCAGCATCAGTTCGGTTATCAATGGAGAAACGATAAGAATATCGAGCCGGACCATTTTGGCTATTTTCTTTTCGGTTCGTGATTGGCCCTTTATGCAGTTCAGTATTTGGATCTCACGCTTGCTGAGTTCTTCTACACGCTCCTCATCCTGGTGCTGCTGTTGTTGTTCTTCTTCATACTGATTTTTCTTTTCATTCTGTTTTAACATCGCTGCTATTGTGTCCTATTATAATCTGTCCTCATATTATATTTTTTCTAATTGTTTGGCTGTATTTACAAAGACTCTTGACATTTCCCTTGCATTGTCTCTATTATATTCCAGTGAAAGCCTTACTGCCTCTGCATTTGCGTAAATTATGTTATTGTAAATCCTGATTGCTGCAACGGTAGCATCAGTTGTATTGCTTACGGACGCTGCATAGTTCTCTATGGCTCTCCTTGTAGGCGTCCATAATACATTGTCAATATATGATTTCCAAAATGACTGAATAAAATTAGTAACTTCTCTCTGTGACTCAAGATAGTTCTCTATAGTATCCCTCACCGCCCCCACTGATTGCTCTTGGTTGGTTGTGACAATCTGCATATATCGTGGAAGCTCTCTTTCTGCTTCTTGTACGGCTCTTCTTGTATTTTCCTTTGCTTCATCAAAAGTCCTGTTAATTCGTTGTGTTGTTGTTGTGATAATGTCTTCATTTTCTTCTTCTGCTCTTGTGGCAGAAGCTGTAGTTGACGGAGTGCTGTTTTCTTCTCCTCCTTTTTGTCTTTTAGGATTATTGCTAGTAGGCATATTGCTTCAGAGGCTAAATATTGCAATTAAGCATTAGATAACAAACTTCAAGGAGACATACAAGGGAGAAAAATTTTACGATTTTTAAAATTATATATTATAATATATTTCACAATATACATCTAGTATCTTTTTATAATACTCTCATGATATCCTTGATATTATCTTCTTCTGTATTCGTCACCACAATCCCCTATTCTATCAAATAGGTCGTTTGACTTTTTGCTTACTTCTTCTATGCTATTAGTATCGTCTTTGTCCAACCTAAAATCAAACACACGTGCATTATCGCCTCTGTGGTCGGTTATCCCAAGCCTCGCTCCAATGATTACACCTGCCACCGCAGGCCTATCAAGAATATAGCGTGTTGCAACATTTGCAATGCTCACACCGTGCTTTTGCGCTATTTGATGCAAGGTCGACAACAACTCTTGAAATAATTTCCAGCCGCCCCATGCATCTATCATGCGCTTGTATTTACGCAGACTCGCTGTATCAAGCTCGTATGAAGATGGTTCTGGTTTGCCAAGGTAGCGCTCTGACATTAGGCCACCGCAGACTGTGCCATAGGCAAGCAGGCTGATGTTATTGTTGCGACAAAAACGCACCATCTCGACCTCAGGCCTTCGATCAACAATGGAGTATTGAACTTGATTTGATACTATCTGCTTCAGGCCGGCATCCTTCACCATTATCTGCATGCGCTCAGTGTCAAAATTGGTGAGACCTACATTCTTGATGATCTTAGCTTCGTCGCGTAGACCAGTGAGGTACTTGATGGCATCAATGTAATATGGGTTGTTGTAATCCCACCAGTGAAACTGCACTAGATCAAGAGAGCTGACTCCCATACGCTTAAGCGAGCTTTCAACACTTGCCTGTGCGATCTCCTGGGTGATCCTCTTAGGTTCGGGTACCCATTTTGTCAATGCCTGAACGTTTTGCCGCTCCTGCTCTGGCAGGCTGTGCCTAAAAGCTCCAATAAAGTCCTCTGCAGGACCATAAATATCAGCAAGGTCCCAAGTGGTAAACCCTGCATTGTGATACTCAACCATCTCTTCTACTGCGACTTTTGGATCTATTAGCCCATGTCCGCCTGCAACCTGCCACATCCCATTGAGAATCCTACATATCTTTAGATTTGGTGCCAGCTCGTAGTGCTCCATGCTATAGATATATGTCAATTCTATTCCCCGCCATAAATCTTAATCCTGTGTGGCACCACCATCCCACGTTCTACATCCCCATCTACCAATCTTGTTGTAAGCTAACTCAAAACATCTAAAATGTTGACAAGCTCACTTTTCAAAGATTAGTCAAATGGTACTACGCAAGACAAGACCAAGGTCCCGCAAAAAATTCACACACACATACAGACACACTTGCTGACAACGGCAACAACAATAAAGATAAACTAAAGGTGATAGAACACACCCCCCATGACGACTATGAGGATTACAGCTACCACGACAATAGCATACACATTAGGTCAAAAAGCAAAGGCTGAAAACAGGAAGGGGCGGCAAACAGTAAAAACAGTAAAGGCACTAACCTGCAGTCAGTCAGTCATACCGTCATTAGATGGCTGGAGAGATGGTTAGTTGCAATACCGTATTGCCAAAAACCCTTTGGGTGATGTGTATGTGAATGTCCCTGTGTGTATATATGGGCGGCGGCCTGACTCTTGGTCTTGCTCCTAAACATAAGCTACAAAAAAAGGCAACACAAAAAAGAGATATACAGTTGGCCCCCCCACTGCCTGCATATGTGTAGCAGGCAGGCCAACTGTATATATATTATCTATATTAAGGCAGTGGTACTAGTAATACTACTACTTACTTTTGCCGTAACCTTTCTATTGCAAGAAGACTTTTTCTTAGTAGGGACATCAAGAGCATGATGTCCTTTGTTGTAGGCACGCTTTTTGCCAGAAGCTTCTTTGCCGCTGCTTCTAGCAACGGCTTTTTATGCAGATCGTAATTGCCGGCATCTGCCAACTTGCTTACATATTGGAGCAAAAGATCGATATCCTTCTGCGAAGCAAGTTCAACTCTTTTTTTGCTCTTTTTTACGGGCATTTCTGATGATTGTAGCTTGGAAATTTCGTACAGCAATATCGCAAGTGCATGGGCTACGTTCATTGTCCTGTAATTTGTCTTTGTATCAATGGTGACGACAAGGTTACACAGCTCCAACTCTTCGTTGTTGAGGCCCGATGATTCTCTCCCAAGCAAGATGCAAAAGTCCTTGGTGCTTGAGTCATGTATTATCTTGGCTAGCTGCTCTGCATTTATTGACTCTCGCAGAATGTTGAGTCTGCTAGTAGCCTGAATTGCAGTTGTTCCTATGAGTACGTCAAATTTCTTTCTCAACTGTCTCAATGTCACAGTCTTGGCAGCTATTAGGATATTGTTGCCATGAGTTGAATACTTTGCTGCCTCTGCCTTGTCAAAGTGGGGTCTGACAAAATACAAGCTTTTGAGACCAAAATTTTTCATCAGCCTAGCAATATGACCCACGTTAACGGGGTACTGTGGCTCGATCAGGGTCACTGCAACTACCATATGTATATAGACGTCTGTAAAAAGACTGC
>JAICVG010000021.1 GCA_025935445.1 Nitrososphaera sp.
ATAACCCCAAATAGGATGGAAGCTGAAAAACTTGCAGACATTGTGATTAAGACAGAGAATGACGCTATTGAAGCTGCTAGAAAGATCAATAAGTTAGGAGCAGAAAACGTCATTGTCAAGGGCGGACGCTTTGGCTCTGCACATGTGACCGACCTGCTGCTCGATAGCAAAGGCAACATCATGAAATTCACAAACCCTGTACTAAAGATAAAGGAAATCCACGGTTCTGGCTGCAACTTTTCCTCAGCAATCACGGCATACCTTGCAAAAGGCATGGCGCTTGCAGAGGCATGCAAGATGGCAAATGAATATGTCCATACTGCCGTCAGAAATGCCATGAAAATAGGGAGTGGCTTGCCCATTGCAAACCCACTTTCAGTCATCTATCGTGATGCCAATCGCTACCATACCATGGCGGCACTACAACAGGCAGCAGAGCAGGTCAGCATGCTGGATGGCTTTTATAAGCTCATACCTGAGACACAAACTAATTTTGTTTATGCTCTCTTGAATGCAGTAGATGTATCAGATGTCGCAGCGGTGAGAGGAAGGATAATCAAGATCGAGAATACTGCTGTGCCTGCTTCATACATCAAGTTTGGTGCCTCCAGCCATGTTGCGTCCGCAGTCATTGCGTATATGAGTGTTAACCCTGACTTCAGGTCTGCAATCAATATCAGGTTTGATAAAATGATTGTAGATGTGTGCAAGTCACTATTCTCTGTGGCAAGCTACGATAGGACCAAAGAACCGAAAAAGATCAAGAGAAAGGAAGGGTCCACTATGGCGTGGGGAATCCTTGCAGCTCTTTCAAAAAATCCCCGAGCAGATGTCATTTATCACACAGGCGATATTGGGAAAGAGCCAATGATAAGCCTGTTTGGAAGAAATCCTACCGAAGTGGTAAACAAGATCAAAGCAATATTGAAAAATTATTGAGTGAGTCTGTATAGTTCAATTTATGTTATATATAGCAGAACTGAAGAAAGGACACAAAGCATGAAAGCGGTAATTCTGGCAGGTGGGCTCGGTACGAGGCTCCAGCCTTATACATTCTTCATTCCAAAGCCAATGCTCCCGCTTGGCAATAAGCCTCTCCTTGAACATATTATCGAGTGGTTGAAGAACGCTGGCGATATCGGCAACATTGTCATTTGCGTCAGCTACCTTCATCGAACAATAGAAGACTATTTTGAGGACGGTAACCGGTTTGGAGTCAAGATTGAGTACGCAAGATCCGAGCGTCCGCTTGCAACAGCAGGCCAGCTTAAGACTGCCGAGAAGTTGCTTGAAGATGACTCATTTGTATGTGTCTATGGAGATTCTGTCTATGAGTTCAATTTGCGCAAGATGATAAGGCAGCATAAGGACTCAAAAGCATTTGTCACTATGGCGCTTCTACAGTACTACACTAAACTAAAGTATGGATTTATAGACATTAATGGTCAGGATAGAGTCACAGCATGGCGTGAAAAGCCTGAGATAAGCGGCCTGATAAACATCGGCTCTTACATTATGGAACCACAGTTCTTGAAGATAATACCCAAGTCCGGATCGTTTGGGATGGATGTTGCCGTAAGGAAGGCGCTGGAGCAAAGGAGGACTGTCAAAGGATTTAGGATCGATAGCGGCTTTATCGACATTGGTGACAAAAAGTCATACTTGGATGCGTACAAGCAGTATGTAAACAAGCTGGGCAATATCTAGATGAGCATAGCCCTGTTTGAGGATTCACATTGGCAAAACTTTGAGCCAATTTCACTTACAAAAGCTACATTTGACATCAAGGTAGGAGCAAAGAGCTTTTTTGAAGAGTACCAGCTGGCACCAGAAATACTGCTTACAAGAGAATATCTTTCATGTGTCACAGCCGAGCGACACCCTAACTGCAAGGTAAACCCAAGCTCCATAAGTAGTGATACTGTGTTTGTTAATGGGCTACTCCACCCTGGGGCAATCTCCCCTGACCGCCTGTTCAACATACATCACACCTTTGCCATAACTGCCAGCAGCAGCAGCAGCAGCAGCAGGAGGCTGCTTGTCGCGAGACTTGACAGCAATGACATAGAATATCTGCAGGATTGCGTTACAGCAGGCAAGCGCATAGATGTTAAGAAACTAAAAGTGGAAAAATTGACCAATTTGGAGGATCAAGACACTCAGGGGATCCTTTCAGAGCCTTGGGATATAATCAGTGTTCTTGAAAATTCCCTCGCAAAGCAGGTTTCTACTATGAAAAATGAAACACAGCTAGGCGAAGAGGTCACGGTTACTGGCAACAACAACACTGTAGCACTTGGAAGAAATGCCTCAGTAGAGGTTGGAACCGTGCTTGATGTAAGAAATGGAGGTATATACATAGGGCCGGGAGCTTATGTTGCGGCAAGCAGGATAGTAGGCCCAGCATATATTGATGGAATGGCGCAGGTTAAGCAGTTCACTATCATTGAAGCTAGCTACATTGGCTACAACTGCAGAATTGGAGGCGAAGTAGAACACTCTGTAATTTCTGATCATACAAACAAGGCCCATGCGGGTTTCATTGGCCATTCATATATTGGAGAATGGATCAACATTGGTGCTATGACCACTACATCGGATCTTAAGATGACCTATGGAAATATCAAGATGAGTAGGGGCAAGAACAAGAAAATTGACACTGGTCAAAACAAGATAGGTTCGTTTTTCGCAGACATGGTCAAGACATCAATTGGCACTCTCATTTACAGTGGCAGGCGAATCGGCGTTTCTTCCCATTTGCATGGCCTTGTTGCACAAGACGTGCCAAGCTTCATTATCTATGGCACAAGCATAGGAGCAAGAAATGTCGAACTTCAGATTGATTCGATAATAGAAACTCAGAGGAAAATGATGAGGCGCCGTAGTCAGAAGATGACCAAAGCATATGAACAAATGATAAAGGATTTATTTGCCATAACCGCATTGGATAGAAAGCGGACCGGTGTCAGGAGAGGAAAGTTTGCCCTCTAGTGCTACATGTAGTTAAGCCCCTGACTTTCTTTCCAGAGTCCCAACCTCTGGTGCAGCCAGGGGTAAAAATTGGCGTCGCCATTTTCAAATTCCTTCTTGATTATTCGGATGATATTCTTTGAAACATCCCCCGGTGTGCCGTATATCTGCTTTTTGTGTCGCAGCTTCAGTCCCAAACCTTCTTCTCTATTGTAAGCCTCTTTAACCATAGATACTATCCAACCCGCGCCCAATGGCGGAACAAGTATGTTGCTCTGGGCATCAAATATTGTTTCTGGCCTGTCGGTATTGAGCCTGACTGTCATAGATGTTACCTTAGGAAAGTAGAGCAGCTCCTCCTGCATTGAGCCAGAATCTGTCATTTCAGCCCAGCAATGTCCGCTGTCAAGGAATTCTACGACATGTGCGTATTCTTTCCATAAAGGCGTCATTAGTAATTTTTCTGGATACTGCTCGGCAAGACTATGCAATTTGAATTCAAGACCGTATTGCTTGAGTGCAGCTACGGTGGCGTTTAGCAAGACTAGGACAACTTTCTTGTCTGTGTTCTTGATAAGTTCCACAAGCCCCTCAATAATTGAAATAAAGCGATGCTTTGTCAAGTTTTCTCGCCTATGAATGTCCATCCTTATCCAATCGTCCCTTTCAAGCTGAGGATAAAAAGTAAAGATGCTCTCCTGGGGCCTTTCTTTTCTCTTGATGTGGATTGCATCCACCACTGAGTTGCCAACAACGTAGACAAAGTTCTCCGGATACCCTTCCCTTAGTAGATTATCTTTGTTAAGCTTCGTTGGAGCAAAGAAGAACTGTGTGCCTGCTGAACATATCCACGTATCAATCTGCTCTGGAAAGGGTTCTTCCCTCGCAATAAACCATTTGCCGTCAAATTGGCTGCCTACAAATTTTTGTATCTCCTGTCTTGTCGGCTCTCGTCCTGTCTTTAGGAACTTTATGGCTTGGGGGCTCATAGAACGAAGGCCTGCCTCATTCTGCCCAACCTTCTGACCCATGCCAAAAACCCATGCAAGCGGGGCAATGCCTGCCACCAGTGTATCGCCATGCACTATCGGGAGGAGAGACTCAGTCCCAAAGTGCTTCTTGCAGTATCTGCCAAACGAGCCGAATTTGACTATCAGCTCGCTTGCCTTTTCCATTAAGTCTCCACGTATCTGGAGGTTGCAGCCAACAAACTTCTGCAGGTGGAACTCTTCTATGCCGAATCTGAGTACTTCGTCAAAATGTTGACCTGTGTCAACGACAAATACCGGTAGTTTTTCCCTTACTGCTTCAAGTACAAGCGGAGCCTGCTTGTAAAAATCCGGCTTAGTGCCGGTGACTATTGCAAGAACGGGGCTTTTGTCTCTTCGAGCCTTGTCAAAAACGGAGTGGACGTTGTCTGACACCATGATAGGCAGCGGGCTCTTTGACACGTCGATTTCCCTAAAGCCACTAGTATTCTTTCTCAACGAAGATCATCTAAGTCTCTGCTGTGGATGCGCCTTATTTTTGATACAGCAAGCATGTAGCCTCCTATTCCAGTTACACCTGCACCAGCTGGCATAAAGATGAAGGGTACGACTCCCACTGCTCCTACAATATACTGGCTTGGGATCTTTGGCACCATGGTTACACCAATAGCCATGCCTGCAACTATTATGACGCCGGTTACTATGAGCAGCGCCCCCCCTATGGGGGAGCCATAGGTCTTGGCCAGGACAAATGCAACGCCAGCAAGTATTAGGCATGGAGCAGCTGAGATAAAGATGAGCTGTAAGAGCAAGCTGCCTGGCTCAACCACCCGCTCAGGCCCCGTGCCTTCAGGACCGATCATAAAGTTGTAAAATGATAGCAAAAGCGTGACAAACATTGCCGCGAGACCAAGGGATCCAAGCGAAGTCCAACCCTCCAGCTTTAAGTTCATTATTAATACCTCATTTTATCATTAGTTGATAATTAAATGATATGGTCTAGCTCTAAGTAAGCCCTTACTGGCCTATTCTTGTATCATAATAAATGTCGATGTCACCTAGCATGATCATTTGGTCAGACGATTCCTACAAGCCCTGCTAACTCTTTCCTGCATGATGAGCCCAGTATTTCAGCTGACTTTTCTGGTCTTACATGGTTTATGAAAACTCCAAAACCCCGCTCAAGGCCTGACCAAGTATTCATTTGAGGATACACTTCAATATGCCAGTGGATCAGGCGGCTGTTCTTCTTCTCCGGCGACAGGTGGAATACAAGGTTGAATGGAGCTTCCCTCAGCGCCTTTGACATGCCACCAAGTGTAGCTCGCAGGATCAGTGCAAGGTCATTAATCTCCTTTTGTGTTATCTTTGAAAATGATGTTATGTGTCTTTTTGGATAGATCCAGAATTCATATGGGTAAGTAGGAGCCCAAGGACAAAAGGCAATGAAATTGTCCGTAGCAAGAATCTGGCGCGGACCGCTTGATTCAACTCCGATGAAGCTGCAAGCAGGGCAACTGCCGTTCTCATTCATGAACCTGTGTGCGCCTTCTGCCTCCATGTCGATAACTGGAGGTATACTGGAAAAAGTAACGATGTTTAGGTGAGGATGGCTCACCTGCGCGCCTGCGCTGGCACCGCTGTTGACGTAGATTGAGACATATGTCACACTTTTTTGCGTGTAAAGCCACCTTACGCGGTCTTGGATGACCACAAGGACATTGCCCCATTGCTCGACAGAAATGTGCGAAAGGTTCTGGTTATGATCTGGCGATGCAACCACTATCTGATGGTATCCGTAGGCCGGCTCGCTGTACAACGGTTTCTCACTGTAGCTTGTAGTGGAACCAGTGACAACTACTGGTTTTTCACTCTGAAATACCCTCACTGACCAGTCCTCAATTATGCTGTCCTCACTATCTGAAAGACGCTGGAGCATGCCTTCTTTGACCACAAGCGCAAGGTTTGCCGGCTCAGTCATCGACTCATTACCAGGACAGTACGGGCAATTGTCTCCATCGCTATTTCTGTTCTCTGATGCAGCTTGGCTAGCTTCAGGCATGACAACAAACTTGTCAAGAACGTAATCTTTGCGTAAATCCCCCAAACTTTTCAGCCTAGAAAAGGCTCTAATTGCTTTTAATTAAATGTTCTGTAACTTTTTAGCTCCCAAGAGAAAATTCGAAAGCCCTGACGCAACGTGAGCAGATATATTTTTCGTTTCTTTTGATGCCAAAATCTTCTGTCCTCTGCCCGTTATTGTCTATTACTGTGCGCTGGCAGAAGGTGCACCGCTCCTCCAACTATACTTGATAAGGGAGCCTGGTTCTATTAAGGAGTATAATACTTTTTGCAGGTTACAGTAGCTATTAGTATATGTGTGTATGTCTGTATCTGCATATGACGTTGGACAACGATATTAGAAATATCATTAAAGCTGTTATCGAAAATGACTTGGCGGCACCAAAGGTACCTAAAAAGCGTGTGCCAAAACTAAAGCGTATCTGGAAATGCCATCACGTTCATGATTTCCTATATGGGCACAGAGTCGGATATTACAAAGGCTTGGCAGAAGGAATGATTCTTGAGCGATACCGGCGTCAACTGTCAAAAGAGGAGGATAATGAGGTTTTTGAAATAGTTCAGCCACAGATCAAAGTGCTGAGAAAATATTTTGCGTATTACAAAGATACACGCACACGCACAAAAAATTAAATTGATCAGGAATCCTTTCGTCACTATGAAGGATATCCGGCTAGTCTATGTTTTGCTTGATGGCATTGGCGATCTGCCCCATCCCTCTTTGAATTATCTAACGCCTCTTGAAGCAGCATATACTCCTAATCTCGACGCGTTGGCAAGAAATGGCTCAATGGGGAGGGTTATCAGTGTAGGGAAGGGAATAGCACCTCAGTCTGATATTGCAGTTTTCAACATGCTGGGCTATAGCTTTAAAGATGGTAGCTACGTTGGCCGTGGAGTCATTGAGTCGATAGGTTGCAACATTGATTTCCGCGAGGGCGACCTTGCGCTGCGGGGCAACTTTGCAACAGTAGACGACAATTTGAAAGTAGTAGATAGGCGTGCAGGCAGGATCATTAGTGTCGAAGAGGCAAAGTCTGTGTGCAAGACGCTCAGTGACAACATTAGGTTCAGTGACAAGGATGGTTCTGTGACCTTGGAGCCGACCATTGCGCACAGAGTGGTCATAAGGTTCAGACATGCCAAGATGAAATTATCAGACAAGATCACCAATACTGATCCTGCTTATGACAAAGTAGGCGGCATGGGAATAGCCAAGGCAGCCACCACTGAGGATATATACATACGGGAATCTGAGGCGCAGGAAGACACAGAGCCGGCCAGAGTCGCTGCAAAGATGTTAAATGAATTTACCACTCAAGTCGTGCAGCTTCTAAAGGATCATCCAGTCAACAGAACAAGAATAGCTGCTGGCAAAAAGCCTATGAACTGCATTCTTGCGCGTGATTCTGGCAACAGGTGTCCAAACGTCGAGCCGATCAACAAAAAGTATAACATGACTATAGGAGGCATTGTCGATATGCCAGTCGAGATCGGAATTTCCAAGGTGTTGGGGATAAAGATGTTTCAAGCAGGTGACATTATTGACTATGAGAAAAAAGCGAAAGTTGCTGCAGATAGCCTCAAGTCGGTCAATGCAATTTATGTCCACATCAAGGGACCAGACGAGTTTGGACACGACGGCGACGCAAGTGGAAAAAAGAAGAACATCGAGGATATTGACAGACGTTTCTTTGGTACGCTAATGCAGGAGTTGAACAAGATGGATGCATCCATAGTAGTTTCTGGTGACCATTCTACCCCCTGTATAAAGAAGGGGCATAGCGATGACCCCGTTCCCCTGCTGGTTTCCGGTAGCAGAGTAAAACAGGATGGAAGCGCAAGGTTCACTGAAAACTATGCCAAACGCGGTAGGCTAGGCCTCCTCATGGGAGCAGATGTGCTTCCAACAGCTATCCAGATGGTTAGCTAAAGCTGCGAGATTCCCAGAATCTGCCATAGATATTTCCTATAGTAGGCAACTAGGACGAGGCCTACCACTACAGGCGTTATCCCATATTCAAAATAACCAAATACTATCAAGAAAAGTCCGAGGATGAACATTGCAAGCCCAGCCATAGGGTTTACGTACTCAAACCGCAACTGCAGAAGGAGGTTATAAGGTAAATCTAAAAAGCCTTTTGCCTCAGATTCGTTAAAGGCATCTTCTGTATATATACAACTTTTTCTCTTAATTTTTTTCTAACTATCTCGAATTGGAGCGGCGAAAGCCCCTGCTCCGATCATGAGGTTTTTTAGCAAAACCGCCACCAAAAACTTTGGATCCGACAAGCCTGCTTGTCCTATCTGTCATCGTTATAACAGACGCATATGGCGTCTTCACTGGACCTAACAACTCTGCCACTCTGCCTACCTTTCTGCCCGATCCATCGATCAGCAACTCGCCGGCCTTGATCCTTTCAGCACCCGCAGCATTGAGTTTCACTATTAACCTACCACTTTTTGCAAGATGTATGATTTCTCCTACTTCGTTTGTTTGGGTAATTGGCATAGGTTGATTACTTTTATCATAAGCTTCTGCACTAGATATTATTATTGTTATTTTTTTGTAAGCAATAAACTCTCTCTGCAGTGACACTAGCTGGGAAGAAAAAAATACAGAAAGAAAGAGAGAGAGCACACACGTCCCCCTTCCGCAATACCAAATTGTTTATTTCTTGGTGGATTTTTGCAAGCTCGTTCGCAGTAATTTGTTGGCTACTGCGTTAATCATCTGAGACTTTTTGACACCTTCTTTTTTTGCCACCATTACATAGCCAGATTTGACAAATGATCTGCGAGGGAACCTTGCATCGCTATTTATCTCTTGATCCGATAATTGGAAGCCTGCTGCTCTGGTAGCCTCGACTAACTCCTGAACAGTAGGATCAAAGACTGCCTGATCACGCTTCACCTTCCTGCCTTGCCGCCTCTTGAGGTTCTTATTAAAGTAGTCAAGCCACAGCACCACATGGTCGTAGTCTTTCAAGAGAGTTTCTCGATCCTCTGTATTTTACGAAATTATAAAAAATATATTACTTGCGCATATATGCACGGCCCGCGCTCTATCTAGACGGCTCATTTGGACCTTGCTTGCCAGTGAAATGCGTCCTCTGAGGAAAAACGCGCGGTACAGCTGTTGCTGTTGTCAAGTGTGTATGTTATCTCAAGGTTATAGAAGTTACTACCACTCATGGGGCTAGCTGCACCTGTTTTCTCATGAGTTCTTGTACCACCTTCTAACCAACTGGCTGGGATGCTCAGCTCGCCTACCCATCTGTTAGGATGTTGACTGTCCTGCACGAATGTGGTGGAGAGAGATGTCTGCCGCTTTATCTTGCTGGCCCCGTCCTGCAACTTGTCAAGGTTTTCCGATTTGGCTTTGTTAACGAGTCGGCCTGCAACTGATCTTACACCTGCTCCCAGATCGACTTGAAGGAAGAGCCGTCCGGATTCAAGGGAGTTTAGCGACTCGGCAGGGGAAGGCTTGCAATAAAACTCGACCGAATATGGGCAGACAGCTGTGTCTTTCGGATCCGGACCATCCCATGATAAGTCCACAAACAAAAGAAACCCTTGTTTGCTCTTAACGGTTACTATATAACTAACTTTACTTGGTCTTTGTTGTCGTCATTGTTGTTGTTGC
>JAICVG010000202.1 GCA_025935445.1 Nitrososphaera sp.
ACATTACCACAGGTTGTTATGGGTGGAACCCTGATGTCTATCGTTACCTTACACTTTTGAGGCGTCACGTTGTGGCTTGAGCCCCCTGTTATCTCTGTGAGACTACAGCTTATCGACTTGGCGTTATTCTCTGCAGTGCCCACGCGGTCTATCTCTGACTTGATCTCATTCCAAAAGTCATACATTTCCTCAATAGAGTTCTTGGCAAGCCAAGGTGCGCTTGCATGGGCACTCTCGCCTACATCGCATGTCAGCCGTAGTTCAAGCCTGCCCTTGTACGCTATGGTGATGTTGTCAACTCCGGAAGGTTCGCCAAAGACCGCATAATGGACTCCTATTTTGCTTTTGACCAGCTGCTTAATGCCTGTAGCATTGCCTTCTTCGTCTACTACTCCTGCAAAAATGACGGTGCCGCTCTGTTTTGGAAATTCAGATGCTGCCAAGAGCATTGCTATCAGTGGAGATTTTGCGTCAGAAGCGCCACGGCCGTAGATATAGCCATCCTCTATCCTCACTGGCACTTGCCCAGGAACGGTGTCCATATGGCCGCACAGCAGGATATAGGGCTCGCCAGATCCTTTAGTAGCAATAATGTTGCCAACATTATCGATACTGACCTGCTCAAAGCCAAGCTCGTTGACACATCTGTCCTTTATCATGTTGGCAAGTACCGCCTCTGATCTAGATGGAGTATAAAGCTCCAGCGCTTTTCTTAACAGTTCTATAGCATAACTTGGTGATACCAATTGCTAACTACTTTCCTTGCCCAAGTGCGTAATCGATCATCAGTCCGGGAATATCAATTCCTGTAACCCGGACTGTATTTTTAAATTCAGTAGTATTGTTGACTTCGTGTACCAGTAGGCCCTCGCTGTTGCTCTCCATCAAGTCGACACCAACTATATGGCCATTCATTGCATTTGTGGCCTTAAGGCAGATATCTTCAAGCTCATTTGTCACAGGGCACTTTTCAGCATGGCCACCAAGTGCCATATTGGTCTTCCACTCGCCTTCTCCCGAATAGCGATATATTGCAGCCACTACTCTGTCGCCTACTACTATTGCTCTGATGTCACGGGGCGGACGCTTGACAAATTCTTCCAAATAGTATACTTGATACAGTGGAAACATATGCTCTCTATCCTCTATTACTGCTCTTACTGCGTCCTTGTCTCGTAAGAGCGCGATCAGCCTGCCCCAGCTGCCTACTGTAGGCTTGATCACTGCAGGATAGCCGATCTCATCAAGCACTGCGATTGCAGATTCTTCTGAAAATGCTGCCACCGCCTTTGGTGTCTTGATCCCAGCCTTTTCAAGCTCCATGTGGGCATACATCTTATTGCCACACATTATTGCCGCGTGCAAAGGGTTTATGACTCGGGCGCCAAGGCCTTGAAGCGCTGCAGTAGAATGGACATTTTTGAAGTAGCTGACGCTACGCTGGAGTACCACCTGTCCCCTGTATTTTGAATTCCTGTCGTTCAAGTTAATCGCGAGGTTCTTGCAGTTTACGTTTTCGACCTTGATGCCTTTCTTTATGGCAGCTTCATACAGAGCCTTCTCCTCCCATCTGATGCTGTCGTGTAGGATGATAAGCGGTTTATCTGAAAGATTTGATGATGGCACTGACGACTGATTGGGTTGTTGTTCTTCTTCTTGCCTCACTGACCCCAGTCCTCACCGACAACTTGAGCCGGTTTTATGCCAAGGCCATCCGATGACTTGACAAGCTCATAGCTTGCACCGCAGTCGGGGCAGGTTACGATCTCTCCCTCTATTGAGTCGGAAGGTATCTTGATCTCTGCATCACATTCTGGGCACTTTAACATATTTCTTAATCTACTCCTTTGCTGGACTTAATTTTACGGCAGCATCATTAAGTATCTTTCTCTCAAGTCTGTCGTCAAGGTATAGCTCAAGTATATCACCCATCCTTAACTCTTTTAGGCCATAAGCTAGAGTTTCTGCTTCCTCCTTGCCGGTTTTAAGACCAAGCAAGGACAAAAGGTAGGCGGCACCGTTCTTGCCTGCAAGCTCCCCAAAGACGATCTTTCGCCTGTTGCCAACTATCCTCGGTTCAATGATTTCGTAGGCTGCTGGGTTACGTAATATTGCAGCAAGGTGAGTGCCGGCTTTGTGCTTGTACGCACTATCGCCTACTATAGGCTTTGATTCAGGGATTCGGAGGTTGACATATTCCGCAATGGTCTTTGAAAGGTCCCTTAACATGTGTAACCTTAGGTTGTTATTTGATTTGTAAATGAGAGTTAATGCGACTGCTGCCTCTGCCAGGCTTGGAATTCCTGTGCGCTCACCAAAGCCATCTATAGTAGTATGAATCTGATCAGCGCCTGCTTCGCATCCTGCTAACGCATTTGCAAGTGCTAGACCAACATCGTTGTGGCAGTGCACATCAATAGATGTCTTGGTTGTGTCGATGTTGTCGTACACCATCTTTACTAAATTATGCATGCCGCGCGGCCGCATTATGCCTACAGTATCAGGTATGCTTATCCTTTCGATGCCGCGTTTATTCATCTCTTTACACATTTCGATGAGAAACTCGGGCTCTGTTCTGCTAGCGTCTTCCATTGTGAATCTTGCCTTCATCCCATGTGCCTTGATGTAGTCCGCGACTTCTAATGCTCTTATTTTAGCCTCTTCACGTGTTATCTTTAGCTTTGCCGATAGGTGAATGTCAGAAATCCCCATATAGGTTGCAATCCAAGTCGCGTTGCAGTCAATTGCAATGTCGATATCGGACTTGAGCGCCCGAGTATGCGCGATGATGTCTGCGCGCAGATCTTGCTTGATTATCGTCTTTGTTGCTTCAAAGTGATCTGGCGACACTACCGGACTTATCTCTATTTGGTCAACGCCAAAAGAGTCAAGCATCCACGCAATCTGGATCCTCTGCTTAATCGTGAATGAGACGCCAGGATGCTGCTCACCTTCTCTCAGTGTGCTGTCGAGGATCCTTATCTTTTTTGTATCTGGCCCGGTTTGGCCCATCCAGTTATACTGATGCGCATAGTAGTTTGGATCCTCTGATTTTAGTGACATTTTATGCGACAATTAACTACTTTCGGATATAATATAAACGTTATCGCATCAAAAATAACGTATCCCGGCCTGAATTCTTCCTTAATAGCCAAAAGCAGAGAGAAAGATGCCGAAATACGGTGAAATGTTGTGGCACGATGCGATACCATTCACGAGTGGAGGTAATTGTTGACGGTTCTCTCAAGGTTGTCAAAGGAGCCCTCGACCATCTTGGTTCGTTTTTGGATTCCAGCACTGTAATTGGATATGCCCTGGGACAATGATTTTATCATCTCTTCCTGCTCTAGCAGGTTGGGTGACCCTGATGATTTTCGAGTTTCAAGCGACTTTTCCGGTGTCATTTCATTGATTATTTTCATCAGTTCGTCTGGCTTGATTTCAACTTTGTGAGCTTTCAGGACTGAAGTAGCGTCTGCAAATTCTAGCTTGACAAGAGATATGTTGCCCTTGCTCGCAGCCTTGTTCACTAAGGCTCCAACTATTCTGTGAGCGGTTCTGAAAGGTATCTTCTTTTGCATCATCAGTTGCTCTGCTATGTCTAGTGCAATTGCATAGCTGATGCTTGCAGCTTGCAGCATGCGTTCCTTGTTTATCTGCAATGATCTTACTACACGATCCATTATCTTGATTGTATGAAGGGTTATAGCAGAAGCTCCAAGCAATGGCGCCTTGATGTCTTGTAAGTCTCGACTGTAGCCGGAGGGCAGAGCCTTGACTATGCCAAGCATTGACACAAGGTTGCTAGTGACGATTGCCGCCTTTGACCTCGTTAACTCTAGCGGATCAGGG
>JAICVG010000168.1 GCA_025935445.1 Nitrososphaera sp.
CCTGTTTCTTTTGATTGATATTACTCCATGCATTGCCACCTTTTGATGATGATGATAAAATCTGCGGCACATTAACAAGTGTAAAGTCAGCAGGCTGAATGGCTGGCAGGTTTCTCCACTCTACAGGCATCGAAACAGTAGCTGACATTGTCGGTCTAACGGAAAAAATCGAGGCAAGAGTCTTACCCTTTGCATTCTGATTATAGTCAAAAAACACCTTGCCTTTTCTATTTGAGCTATTCCATTCCATGGTGATCTTGCCGGGCTTTCGCCGGCTAAGCATCATGCCGATTACTTCTGCAAAGCTTCGTGTCTGACTGTATCCGTAGATAGGTGCAACTGGAATAAATATATGCAATCCGGTTTTTCCTGATGTCTTGACATATGACTCGATGTGGAGCTCATCAAGTAAGTCTTTCAAGTCAAGCGCGACGTCCACTGTAGCCTTGAAGCCTTTTACATTATATTCTGGCTCCTCTCCTTGCTTTTCTTTCCCAGAGTATATGTATGGGTCAAGGTCAAAAACTACGAAATCAGGAGTGTCTAGACCGCACTTTTCCTCAGCCAATCGCGCAGGGTTAGAACAATTGGCCGTGCTATTGCATGCATTAAAGTCATGCACTCTACTATACCATGAATGCATTTCAATGCATCCAAGGTTAGCAATCCAAAGAAGTGTCTCCTTGTTGTTACATATCAAATAGTTGACAATACCATTTTTTGACTCTGAAAATACCTGAATGGTCTTTGCGAAATCCGGCTTTTCTTGGATCCAATTCTTGTGGTAAAAAGACTTACCTGTGATTCCATCTGGGTAGCGCTTAAGCGAAAGAGGTCTATTTTGCAAATGTGGAAGAATGAATTTACTAATCTTATCATAATATTCAATTAAGTCCCTCTTAGTCAGTTCCTTTTTTAGCCTTCCTGTACTGGGCCAATAGATTTTGTCGAGATTTGAAAATTTCACCTCCCGTAGTACTGGCATGGTAGTAGTGTATCCTCCCTTTTCTTCTCCTTCTTCTTCTCGTTCCTTTCTGCTTACTCCATTGCCAATCATATTATCCTGATCTATTTCTTGTTGAACTTGTTGCTGTTGTTGTTGTTCTATAAGACATTTAGTCGGCTGCTTGTCATATCTGAACCTTAGAAATATAGGCGCACGCATTATCAGGTCCTGAGTCCAACCGCTGAATTTTACTTCTGCTACAAGTTCAGGTCTGAGCCACGTAGGTTTGCTATTCGTATATGGAACATAGTCTACAGGACAAGAATTATTTTCTGTTCTGAGTCTTTGCATAACGGCTAGGGTTTCTTTTAGCTGGTCAAAGCCAAACCCGCTACCAGAATGACCAATAAAACGTAATTTTTTGCCTGTTCCATCATATGCAGCTAAGATCAGCGAACCAAAGTAATCTTGCCTATTGCCTTCACCCTTAGTATATCCTATTACAATACAATCCTGAGTTAGAATCCCTTTGATTTTCAGCCATGCAGAAGATCGGATGCCCTGACGATACTTACTGTGCTTTTCTTTTGCAACTATTCCCTCAAGGTGCCTCTCAATAACACTCTTGAATAGTGCCTTGCCTTTTTCTTCAATATATTCAGAAATATGTATTCTTTTTGAGTCCTTTGCAATTACTGACTCTAGTATTTTGCGCCTATCTGAAAGTTGCAACTCTTCCACATTTCTACCGTCAATATATAGTATGTCAAATACAAAGTAAGTAGCAGGTATCTCGTTAGATAGAAACTCTATATCTCTTTGCGACTCAACATTCATTCGTTTTTGATGCATTTGAAAATCGGGAATACCGTCTTTGTTAAGAACCACTATTTCTCCGTCTAAAACAATTGATTCATTGCTTTTTAGGACAGCGCCTATCGCCTTTGTTATTTCTGGGTAGCGGTAAGTTATGTTTTTGCCGTTCCTTGACTGAATTTCAGCCATTGCTTTAGCTCTATCATGAAAGAGAATCGCTCGAACGCCATCCCATTTCACCTCATAGACCCAGTTCTTATTATCAAATGGCCTGTCAGTGTGTCCTGCCAGCATTGGTTTTACTAATTGAGGAAATTGGGAGTTTTTCTTTGCATTGATATTGTTATCAAGAAGCAGCAGCAGCGACTGCGGGCCTTGTCCCTCTTTTTTTCCCGATTTTTTTTGTCCTGCAAGGTTTTTTTTAGCCAACTCGTCATTTGTTCTTCCTGTAAGCACAGATTCAGGGGAGGTTACTGTCAAATCTGGCTGAGATGTTTCTGCGGATGAATATTCATCGTCTGCTTTAATCAAGAGCCATTGTTTATGTCTCTGCTTGATCCTGATTAGTGCAAATGAACCCTTTATCTTTGTGCCATTTAGTGTAAAAGATATCTTGCCATCATGGAACTGCTGTCGAGTATCCCGATCAGTTGTATAGGTGCCTATGTCCCACACAATAACTGTCCCAGCTCCATAATTGCCTTCTGGGATGACTCCTTCAAAGTCGATATAGTCGAGTGGATGATCTTCTGTCTCAACTGCAAGCCTCTTTTGCCTCGGGTCAAGGGAAGGTCCCTTTGGCACCGCCCATGACAAGAGTACACCATCTTTTGTTTCAAGGCGAAAATCATAATGAAGTTTTGATGCGTCGTGTTTTTGTATTACAAATCTGAGTCTTTCCTTTTTGTTACGCTGAAGTGTATCTCTTGCAACTCCACTTGGTTCAGGAGTATTTTTGAAATTCCTCTTCGAGTTGTATTCATTGAGCGACATAGTTAGTGTAATTACCTGTGATGCCCTGCTCTTTAGCTATCTAAATTAAACCCAGCAGTAAAATATGTAGAGTTTTTGGTTAGAATCTGTTTTGCAACGAGGGTAAAAGAATGGGAAAAGAGGAAGAGGCCAAGAATTAGTATGCAATGTAGATAAAACTAATACTAATTGAGAGAAAAAAGCAGGAAGGAAAGAAAGAATGTGAAAGCCTTACTACCTGCAAAGAAAGTTAGACTGCAAGAGCCCGTGATATTATTCTACAGAATATTTTTTGGTGCAAGTCACCATATTATATAATCAATGAATATAGACGAGAAAAGAAGGGGATAACCCGCTGCGTACTTGGCACAACTTGCTTTTTCTGCCAAGCATTCCGCTGCATGTCTTTAAGATCAGGGTATTGCTGATCACTGTCCTATTAGGCATACCACTAATGAGTGCATGATTTGCAAAGCATTTGCAGATGAGTAGTCCTATTTTTGTCTCGATCTTGTACCAGAAGACTTGGTTACACTTGCTTTCAGTGCCTCAAGCAAATCCTTTGTTGTCTCCTTTGGTTCTTCTTCTTTTACAATGTGCAGCCTGCCTTTGCTCTTTGCTTCAATTAATTTTTCTAACTCACTAGTATATGCATCAGAATAATTGCTAATATCGAATCGGTCCGATCCAAGTTGTTCCACCAATATCTTGCCAAGGGCAAGCTCTTGCTCTTCCAGTTTGACTTTGTTAGTTGCAGTTGCTGATATTTCCTTTATTTCATCCATTGGCCTTATTTCGTCAAGATAATGCAAGACATGCATGATAATACCTCTTTGAAACGCTCGAAGAGCAACTAGCTGCTCTCTTTCTCGTAGGACTACTTTGCCTATTGCGACTTTATCGGTATTTTTCAAAATGTTGACCAGCAATAAGTAAGCTTTGTCTGGTGTTTTGCTGTCTGGTGCAACATAATAGCTCTTTTGTACAAAAATAGGGTCAAGTTCCTTCGCACCAACAAATTCTTTTATATCGATTGTCTTAGTGGTCTTGAGTTTGATGTTTTCAAGCTCTTGCTTCTCAATCAATGCATAGTTATCCTTCGCTATTTCATACCCTTTTTGAATCTCTTGATATGGAACTTCTATGTCTTCAACGGGACACCAGCGCTTGTATTGTATTCTGTGACCTCTTTGGCATAGCTGGTTGAAAGAAATTGTCTTCTCTTCAGCAGCGGAGTAAAGCTTGATTGGTATGTTGACCAATCCAAAGGATATGCTCCCTTTCCATATGCTCCTTGCCACCATCCCAGCTTTACGAGCTGAGCTATAATGTTTTTAAGAGGTAGAGAAGAAGCTTAGTAAATATTTATATAAAGTCTTATTTCATTATCAAGTAGATGGGAAAGGTTATTGAAAAGTATTAGATCACCTTATGTTCATACCCTCGTACTCATCTATCTCTTCATCTGCATTTTTTTGTGGTCTTGTCTTAGTGTGGGAGGTGTTAAGAAAATTGAAAATGGATATTTTTGTTTATGCTTAAATTATTTGTTGTACAATACAGACTTACCTATATGGCAGAAAAAGACTCATCATCA
>JAICVG010000266.1 GCA_025935445.1 Nitrososphaera sp.
TATAACCCGGGTTCAAATCCCGGTGACCGCATCTTTTACACCAGTTCAAACACAGGTGCAAGAAAAAAACAAGAACGAAACAAGAAGACAGATACGATGATGACTTTCCGAAAGGAAGAAGGAGAAAAAACCAGATAGTGTTTTATTACTAACACTTTGAATATTAAGTAAGTACTAGTCACATATTCATAATTAGAGTCAAGTATCCTTTTTAGCTCTCCCCATTGTTAACCAAAACCAGAAAATCTGCTTTCTAATCAAACATCACTCCGGAGGTCGACAGGACCTTTCATGTCAAAACCTTTTCTTTAAGACCGATCATAAACCAATATTATTATTATTATTTTTTAGTGTAAAACTTTGAAATTAGCATAGATCAATTAAAATTCTTCTGTAAGATTATAACCAAATTACATCAAAGTCTCTCTAAGCATATTATTAGTGTTTCTGCTACTTCGGATTTCTTTCAGTCAGATATAGATCACATAGCATACATTGCAAGACCATTAGTTAGAACCCGTAAACAAAAAATTCATCATCTCATTCTATTAATTGACACAGATAAGTGATGCCATGGTATAAACTCTCTCCCTACAGCAGATGTGTCGTGAAACAAAAATAAAACAAAAAATTCATCATCCATAAGAGATAAGCTGAGCATCACATCAGATGAAGAGAAGATGATGAAAAACAAAACTCTATTTCAGCGTAAAGCTCTTTCCGCTCCTAAATGCTATTGCCCTTGCCGATGATCTGTCCCGTACTCCACGCCTGTTGGCGTCAATGTTTTGCGGCAATGATGTTCCATGTTCGTCTACTATCTCAATACTAATGCTATCTTTGAACTTCATTTTCAGCATACGGGCGATCTGTATTGCCATAGCGATGTTGCCGTCGCCGATTTTCACGACTTTTTTTCTTGATTCTATACCGCCAAGCATAGCCGCCACGTGGCTAATTGCGTCCTGTGGCGAAGATTCAACAACTGCACTTGCGATCTCATGATGCAGATATATGGCAGATATTCCGATTCTACTGCCTGGATCTATTCCTATGATCAGTTGATCATCTACTACTCGATCGCCCATAATGCTTCGCAGGATCTTTGCCTTGGCAATTGCGGGATATTTTTCAAGTTCAGTATCAATCATTACTACGCCTTTCTTGTTGACAATGCCAGCCTCATCCTGCGTAGTAATAATGACTTTGGCATTTGATACTGCAGCTTCCTCTGGAGATAGCGAGTCAAACTGTAGCTCCATTAGCCTCAGGGCACATGTTATTTTATAGTATGGACGGCCGCGAACAGTTGCTACTGTGATCTTTCGATATGAAAGCTCCTCCTCAGTCAGGGGCGTTTCATCAACATTGAGTTTAAGCAAGAAGTACTTTTAAAGTTTATGGATTAGCTGACTGGCTTGCCGTCTGAGGTATATTTCCTGATCTTGGCTGGTTGATGGACGGAAGAAGAAGAAGATGATGATGGTTGTGATTCCACCTTTTGTGTAGTCACTGGCAGAGTAGTAGTATTACCCAGAACTGCCTGGACTATACTATCAACCGTTACATCAAATGATGCTTTAATGTTCTTCCTAATGTTGGCAAGGTTAGCTCTCCCAATCTCACCTATTTCTTCTGACTCAGCCTCGGCCTCTGCTTTGGTGCTATCCACAATTTGTTTGGCTTCCTCGTTTGCAAGAGTGATTATTTGTTGCTTTAGATTCTCAATTTCTTCATCAGAGTGGGCAATTATACGCCTTCTCATTTCCTCGGCGCGGCCATACATCCCGTCGATATCATTTTCAAGCTCAGATAAAGCACTGACAATAGTTTCAACTGCAGAATGTGAAGTTGGTGGCGGAATGTCAGTGCGCGCGGCCTTTCCCTTTGCCAAGATATCTGAAATCAAAAGTAGTAAAGAGGGATATTAAAACTAAGTGCTATGTGGCAAGGCTAAGTATGGCCTGCGCCATATCTCCCTTGCTCTCAGTTAGGGCCTGTATCGCCTTTTCCCTAGAAACATTAGCTTGTTGCATGACAAGTATAACATCCTCTTCCTTGAATGCAGGGACCTCACGCTGTTTTTCTTCAATGTCTGATGCAATAACTTGAAAGATAGTGCTGTCCTTGCCCTTCATTTCGATTACCTGCGGCTTGATGAGGTAAAGCTCTTTTGTCTCAGTCTTGATAATCACTTCTTCTACACTATCCATTGTCTTCATGTCAAGGCCCATCTTATCGAGCATGCGCCTCATTTCACGATTGCCGCGCATCATATATTGTACCTCGATTACTCTGTTCTACCTTTTATTCCTTGTCGAACCTTTACTGCTACGCCTTTTCGATATTGTTTCATCAGTCTTGAGGAGAGCATTGCAACGCCTACAGCTACCACCCTTCTGCTACTGTTATCACTACCGTCACCACCACTAATATTGCCATCAATGACTGCGACGTCTGATCCAACTTTGATGTTAGAACCACACCACTTGACATGCTTGCAGAAAAGCGACCGACCTTCGCTTACAAATGGCACGGCCTCCTGCACAGGCATAACGCAGTTCTCCCAAAACTGCTTACTATTCTCAAGCAGAAACTGGGCGCCCATAATGGTAAGTGCAAGCCCGCCATCGGTTCGCAAAGTTACGGCCAGTCTGCCACCTATGCTAAAGTTCTTTATTCGGCCGGTTCGCCTTGAAAAGTCGAACTGGATATCAGCCGGCAGGGCATCTGAGACTCCTGCTCCAAATAGGGCATCGACGTGCCTGTGTACTTTTTCTCTTGGATCCATCTGCAGAGGATTCAACTTGAGATAATACTTCTATATACCACATAAATGTAATTGAATTTGCAGACCGATCTATATAGATCCAGAGTACAAATATATAGAACACCTAGAAGATCTAGCTCATTGGATAAAATGTATAGCGAAGAGGACGGCAATGGTAAACGTCTTTCACAAAGCGAAGAGACTAGAAAATTGCAATACACTGGTGGCTCTTCTTATATTGTATCTTTACCAAAGAAGTGGATTCAGGACCTAGGCTTGAAA
>JAICVG010000250.1 GCA_025935445.1 Nitrososphaera sp.
ACTGTTGGTTAAATATTGTTGCAGCTTGGTTGCTTGCATCTTCCTCATAACCATTATTAATACGCCAAAGAGTTATCCGGCTCAAGTCTGTCGCTGCTCATGCAAGATGTATTGGAAAGACCAGTCACTTCGTATATGCACCGATTATTTGTAATTCTAGATGAAAATATGAGTGTGGCTTCAGCCGTCAAGCAAATGCACTCTCATAATGCTGGTACGATTATTGTATTAAGAGGCAACACACCTGTAGGGATAGTCACTGACAGCGACGTCATCAACAAAGTAGTGATGAAAGGCGAAGATTCCGATGAGGTTTTTCTTAAATCAATTATGTCCGCGCCGCTTGTCACCATTTCTCCAAAAGGAACTGTTAAGCAAGCCTTGCAGCTAATGCGACTCAACGAAATAAAGCGTATTCCTGTAGCAGATACGTCTGGAATACTCGGAGTAGTCACTCAAGAATCGCTGGCAAATGCTGTTCGGACATCTGTTATAGAGCGAACTTTTAGTCGTTATAGGAGTTTAATCAGGGAGCAATACAAGCCTATCCTTGGCAACTTGGGCATTCTGCTTCAGTTCTCAGGAATACTCCTTGTTGTCCCGGCTTTCCTTGGAACAGCCCTTGGAGAAAGCGCAAGCATAATAGGGATATTTTTTGCCGTTGTAGGTCTTTCTTTTTCGGGTTTCTTTTTGACAAATATAGGCGAAAAAGGCCCGATGAATCTCAAGCAAGCGTCAATCTTTATAGTGAGTGGTTTTATACTTCTGAGTCTTTTTGGCTCGATACCATATATCTACTTGAATCCTTTTGGAAGCGACGCAGGCGCATTTGTACTATTTGTAAATAGCTTCTTTGAGAGTGCGTCGGGCTTTACAACAGCAGGACTATCGGTGATTAGCGATCTTGATAATCTTCCAATGAGCCTCAACTTTTATCACTCGTACACTCAGTGGGTGGGTGGTTTGAGTTTTGTTTACTTGGTAATGATCCTCTTTTTCCCTGAGCGGAAATTAAGTGCAATGAAAAGTGTGCTTGGCGGAGGTCTGCTCAGAGTAAGAGAGTTGCTAATAACTATAGTCGGAATTTTCACTGCATATACTTTGATACTGATCTTTATGGTAATAATTTTTAGTCAAACCGATGTCTTGAATGCAATATCGCTAATATTTAGCGCAATTACAGGCGGGGGCTTCAGTCCTGCCTCAGATATCATAACTCCCGACCATCCAGAGCGTCTAGCCATATTAGCGGTAGGAATGATTCTTTCGGCTTTACCTTTTGCGTTCCATTATCACATCTTCAGTAGGAAGGGTCTGTGGACAAGGAAAACAATCAGCCTTGAAGTAGCAGTTTTTCTCGTTCTGCTGATAATAGCTATTCCGATATTTTATTGGTTGTCTTCGGGTCAGGCTGACATTTACACCTCGATGTTTCACATAATTAGTGGTTCGACTACTACAGGCTTTCAATACCTGAATATTCAATCAATTCCCTCCACTGCTAAAATTTTCTTAACTCTAATAATGTTAGTTGGCGGAACAGCATTTTCCACAGCTGGCGGAATAAAAGTAGGTAGATTTATCCTTCTTTATCAAGAACTAACTAAAAAGTCGAGAGAGAAGAATAGAACTGCCATTGCGGAGACTTATACTTCTAGCTCAATTTCTTCTACAACTAATCCTTACAGGAGCACAGAGTTTCTAACAAGGTTACCTGACGAGCATCGAAAAAGAAATTTGGAAGAACTAATAGAACAGCAAGAGCGTATCTTGAAGCGAGTATCGCTTATAATGAGCAGGAAAGTTGTCAGAGAAATTCTGACCGTCATTGCGCTTTATGTTTCTATTGCCTTAATCACAGGGTCAGTCTTGAGTTCTCTTACAAATAGCCCTTTTGAAGATGCTATGTTTGAAGCTGTCTCTGCTATCTCTACAACGGGCCTGACTGCTGGGATAACATCCGTGAATTTAGATGTGTTTTCAAAACTGATCCTCACCACTAACATGATTGTTGGCAGGTTTGAGATCATTGCAATATTGTATATTTTCTTCGTATACTTCAGAAGATAATGCACAAAGTCTATTTCATGACCTTTATCGCAATATCTATCTGTAATATAATCAGATATCATCGGAGGAGTGAGCACAAAAATATAGAAGTTGAAAATATTTCTAAAGCAATTTTTTATGATCTTTGTTCGTAGGACCACGTATTTCTTAATGACAGCGAATCTTTGGTCTGTATCTATATCACCGTATGCATTAAGCTGGATGTTCTAGCGCTCTTCTTTTCAAGGATTTGTCCAAAAGTGCAGGCCAATCCATTAGTAGGTCAGCTGCAAAGAGAGAGACATACAAGATAGTTGAAACTGTCTTAGCCAGATGTCTGAGATAGCCATCAGGTTCTATATTCTGAGCTTTAAAAGTTATTTATCAATCCTTCCTGCAGACAGAGAATTATTTGTTAACCTTCTTATATAGAGGCTCATGCAAGATGCTATTCTCACATTATTTCTTCTTATATAACCAAGGCTTCAATAACCTTGTTACAGACGGCATTATCAAGTATGTCATAAGAAGCACCATGATGATTACACCTAAAAGATCGCTCAATAGTAACGGAAGAGTTTCTGTCAACTGTCTTATCGTAGGAAGCAGAGTGTATAACAGCACGAAAATAATGCCAACTGTGACTGTCGCCATTTTGTAGCGTGGAGGTACATTCATTGACGGACTAGTATCCTCATTATTATTTGCTTCACGTTTGATCAGATGTGGTGAATGAGGAGTAAACCAGAATTCTAAGCCAGTAAACTTTTGCACTTTGTCTTCTCCCTCAACTACGTCCTTGCTTTTTTCCAACCAATCCTTTCTTGTCTGAGATTTTTCCCATTTCAGCAAGTTATTAAGAGTATTGAAGCGGAAGATTATGACATATTCCGGCTTGGACTGCTCTACTGGCCTAATGACGTCCACGCCGAGGTGACCTTCAAACTTCAAAGATTCATGTACAATACCATCCATCCAATCTTCAAATTCCTTGATTCTGCCTTTTTTGGCAGTCCTAGTCACGATTACGGTGATCGGCCCGCCCTCTTGATCGTGAGTGAGGTTCATTGTAATATCGCACCACTAGTAGTATTACTACTACTCAACAACTGATAACTAATAATAACTTTCTAGAGTATATTGCATTATTAGTTTATCACAGGCTGAGCTTGCCATATATGACTAGATGATTACGAAGGTAAACTAAGAGTTGATCTTCAA
>JAICVG010000302.1 GCA_025935445.1 Nitrososphaera sp.
AAGAGCAGGCACAAGGAATAGCATAAGGGGGACGAGTTTTTTGATTACCTGAGTCCTTGCTTGGGGCTCTAGGCCCTTGAGTATCCTGCCCATAACTATACCCATAAAAAGGTCGATCCCTGTCCAAGTTCCTCCAGTCAATACGTGAAGATAGTTAAGCGCCAGCAGGTTTCCGTAGGCTAAAACCAATACAAGAGCTACGATTGGAACAAACAAAGTCACAAGTGAATAAGGAGTTATGATATTTTCACGGTGCTGATTATGGTCTGACTCTACTTCTCTTTCTTCCATTGCAATATCTAGACCTTCTCTTCTTTTATTTAAATGAATTTTCATTGGCGTATCTTTCGAGCCAGCCTGCAGTAGCGGTTGATGCATAACCTTAAAAGATGTAGCAGTCGAACCCACCCCCTATTACACGCAGGGACTATATCTTGGTATGGCGTGGTCTTTAGAGCTGACAATTATCTTCTTACTTATCGTTATCAACTTACTTATCGCATATAATACATTACATAACTGAACATAGAGATTTGAGCGAATATGAGAACATGCGAACTGCAGATATTATAGCAGAAGCGTTACTAGATTGGAATGTAGATATCATCTTCGGTTTACCTGGCGACGGTATTAATGGATTTATGGAAGCCTTGAGAACAAGGCAGGATAAAATCAGGTTTATACTTGTAAGACATGAAGAGTCTGCTGCATTTATGGCTTGTGCTTATGCAAAATATACAGGTAAGCTAGGAGCTTGTGTTGCCACTTCAGGTCCTGGCGCAATACATCTTTTAAATGGGTTATATGATGCCAAATTAGATAATACTCCTGTAATTGCAATAACGGGAAGCACCTACTCTGATTTGATGGGTTCATCTTATCAACAGGATGTAAATTTGTTGCAGCTATTTTCAGATGTTTCTGTTTATAATAATATAATAACTGCTCCAGAACAAGCAGAGATGGCGGTTGACATAGCATGTAGAACAGCGTTTGCGCAAAGAGGAGTTAGCCATTTGACAATTCCAATAGATGTACAAGAAAGGAAACTACAAGGTAAATACTCACGGCATAAAGTGCCAGGCCATACATCCGATACTTTTGTTGCTGCAGGTAATGTTTTACCAGATAGACATTCATTAGAACATGCAGCAGACATTATTAACTCAGGTAACAAGATAGTTATTCTTGTTGGCCAGGGAGCATTAAACGCAGGCCAAGAAGTAATATCTGCAGCAGAGAAGATTGAGGCTCCAGTTGTCAAAGCCCTTTTAGGCAAAGCTGTGATTCCTGACAACCATCCAAATAGCATAGGAGGAATTGGTATGTTAGGAACTGAACCTGCCACTGATGCTATGAGTGAAGCTGACACATTATTAATGATTGGAACCTCATTTCCCTATATCGAGTATCTTCCTAAACCGGGACAAGCAAGAGGTGTTCAAATAGACATCAAGGCTGAAAAAATAGGACTACGCTACCCAGTAGAAGTGGGTTTGATAGGTGACTCAAAAAGAGTATTGTCTGCTTTGCTTCCTTTACTTCGTGACAGAAGAACAAATGGCAGCAACAATAATAATAATAATAATAGTCCTCAGCAATATCGAAAAGAAGAACAACAGAAATTTCTAAGATCAAAACAGCAATCAATGAAGGAATGGATTGACTTACTTGACAGACAAAGTAAGCAGACAGATAAAAAGAAGCCAATCAAACCACAGGCTATAGCTAGTGCAGTTTCTGAAGAACTACATGATAATGCCATAATTTCGGTGGATAGTGGTACTAATACTATCTGGGCTGCGCGTTTTCTAAATATTAGAGAGGGAATGAAATTTTCTGTATCTGGAACTTTAGCTTCTATGGCATGTGGCTTGCCTTATGCAATAGCAGCTCAACTCGCATATCCTGAAAGACAATGCATAGCATTTGTAGGTGATGGAGGGTTTGCAATGTTAATGAGTGAATTTGCTACAGCAGTACAATATAACTTGCCAATCAAAGTCATCATTCTAAAAAATAATACGCTTGGGATGATTCGATGGGAACAAATGGCCTTTCTTGGAAATCCAGAATTTGGTGTTGAATTTAGTCCAATAGATTTTGCAAAAATTGCTGAAGCCTGTGGTGGGGTAGGTTATACGATAGAGGAGCCTGAGGATATAAAGCCAATCATGAAAAAGGTCATGAGCGATAATACAACAAGAAAGCCCACAATTATAGAAGCATATATTGATCCCTTTGAGCCTCCAACGCCGCCTAAAATAGAACCAGAATTTGTTCAGAACATGGCCGAATCTTTTGCCAAAGGACAACCTTATGCCAAAAGAATTGGTTTGACATTGTATAGAAACCAGATGAACTCCGCGATGAAAACTATTCAAAATAAGTTAGGCGAAAAAATCAATAATTTAATCTCTGATGACAAGAAATAGGAGTTATTGTTTAAGATATGTCGATCAGCAAAATAGATCATGTTGAATTTTTTTTTCCAACGAATGAGTGTTGATCGACAACAAGAGAAG
>JAICVG010000001.1 GCA_025935445.1 Nitrososphaera sp.
AAACACGCACGATAACGCTAGAATAAATGCCCAATCCAATTTCGCCCTTCTACTTGACAGTCTTGGCTACAAAAGCAGGTTAATCGACTAGAGATCTAATAGACGGTATTGTATTCAGCAGAGCTATTCATAAAGTAAGAGATAAGGTGATTTTTATTTTATTGCAACTGCGATCTATTAGGAACTATTTCCACCAATGGCAATAATGTGATATGCTTTATGATATTCATATGTCGGAGCCAACAATCACATAGTCATCCGAGTGCAATGTTTAGTACCTTCACTAGCAAGAGCACGGGACTATTCAAATCATCATGATGGTTAATAATATGATGATGATGATGATGTTTTCATCGAATGTTATTAATATTCTGATAACAGACAGTTTTACAAACTGCCGTCCTTGAGAAACCACTAACTCATAAGTACAGATTACCTCCAAGCTCTGCTCCAATAATAAAGAATATCGACACAGAGACGCAACTAGGTAGTCAATGGCGAATCACTGACTTCACTTTGCAATAATCACAAAAATAAACTCGTTGAAGATGAGATAAAAATTGCTTTTTCCTTGGTTGAGCTACAATATCGTTTCATTAGCTTTTATCGTATATTTCCCATAAACTTTATAAATAATTTCCCTCCACATAAACAAAAATGCCTCGAGCTGACAGCGGATATTGTTATGGACACAACATTCATGTTCTGGTTCTGCTGAGGGTTGCCTAGGGCAAACTCTGTGCTTTAGCAAGCACGGCTTATGCAAATCAATTTGGTGAGACATAAAATTGGTTGAAATGACAGGCGCAAAAGCGTTGATTCAAGCCCTAGAGAAAGAGGGCGTAGACATAGTCTTTGGACTTCCGGGAGGAGCGAACCTGCCGATATACGATGCGTTGGTAGATGCAAACTTCAGGCATATCCTAGTAAGGCATGAACAATCGGCTGCTCACATGGCGGACGGCTACGCCAGAATAAAGAGAAAGGCCGGTGTATGCTTTGCAACCTCAGGTCCGGGGGCCACAAATCTCATTACAGGCATTGCCACTGCATATGCTGATTCTTCTCCAATTGTAGCCGTAACTGGTCAGGTGCCGCTTGCCATGATAGGCAAGGATGCCTTCCAAGAGACAGACATTATCGGCGTGGCAAACCCCTGCACAAAATACTCATTCCAACCAAGGGCTGCCACCGAAATTCCAGAAATGATCAAAAAGGCGGTATACATTGCAGAGAGCGGCAGGCCCGGCCCAGTACTTGTTGATATTCCCAAGGACGTACAGCAGGCAACAGCCGACATGAAGTTTCCAGAGCTTATCAAGGTTAGAGGCTATAATCCAAACATAGAGGCAGACCTCTCAGAGATGGTCAAGGCAGCCGAGCTCTTGCTCAACGCCGAGCGGCCGATAATAATGGGAGGCGGCGGTGTAATCCTTTCAGGAGCTTTTTCGGAGCTCCAGGCTCTTGCAGAGCTCGTCAAGATACCCGTTGTGACTACGTTCAAGGGCAAGGGCGCATTCCCTGAGAACCACCCGCTTGCCATGGGACCGATAGGGATGCATGGTCACGCAGAAGCTAACAAGATAATCCTAGAGGCAGACTGTATCGTCGCTGTAGGTGCAAGATTTTCAGATAGATCTGTCGGCAAATTTGACGAGTTCGGTAAGGGTATGAGCATAATTCATATGGACATTGACCCGGCGGAGATCGGAAAGAACAAATCAGTAGACATTGCACTGGTAGGTGATGTAAAGTCCTCGCTTCGCACGCTTGTTAAGATGTTATCAAAGAAGATGATTAAAAAAGACCCAGACAACCCGTGGCTGAAGCGTAGGAAAGAGCTTATACAGTACTATGCTGAAACCCTCAAGGACTACCCAAAGGAGATAACGGCGAGAAAGTCGCTCAAGAAATTGCGCGAGTTGTTGCCGGCTAATGCTATAGTCACTACAGAAGTAGGCCAGTGCCAAATGTGGGCATCTCTGCACTTTGACGTGATAACGCCTGGCACGTTCTTCAGCTCGACCGGCCTTGGCACGATGGGCTTTGGGTTTCCAGCTTCAATAGGGGCCAAGGCTGCCAGACCGAACGTTCCTGTAGTCGATATCGCTGGTGACGGATCGTTTAACATGACTGAAAACTCACTTGCGGTGTCGGTACTTGATAAGCTGCCCGTAATAGTATTCCTCATGAACAACTACATGCTTGGAATGGTGGCCCAGTGGCAGCGCACATTTTACAACAGACGCTACAGTGGAGTACATCAGCACAACTGCCCCGACTATGTCAAGATAGCCGACGCATATGGCGCTCAGGGCATAAGAGCAGAATCGATGCATGAGCTTGAGAAAGCCATCAAAGCGGCGCTCAAATCTGACGTGGCAACAGTAATAGACATCCCAATTGATCCCGAGGAAGACGTCTACCCATTTGTAGCACCCGGCACTGGCCTCAAGGACATGATTGTAGGAGCGTAATGGAAAATTGTTTGCAACTACCGTCCAGAAAGAATCATGGCATATTGTGTCTGCCCTTGTCGAAAACAAGCCCGGTGTCCTCTTCAGGGTCACTAACCTCTTCAGGGCGCGCAGTTTTAACATCGAAAGCATTACAGTGGGATCAACTGAGCAACAGGACCTCTCTAGAATGACGATAACCACTAACAGCGATGAAAAGACACTTGATCAGTTGGTAAAGCAATTGCGCAAGCTCATAGACGTTATAGAAGTAAAGGTGCTCGACACAGACAGGACAGTATATCGTGAGCTTGCGCTCATCAAGATCAAGGCAGTTGATCCGACAACAAGAAGTGAGATAGTCAACTATGCTACTGTATTTCGAGGCAATATCTTAGACATTGGTAAGGATACAATAACAGTCGAGATAACCGGCACACCCGATAAGATAGATGCATTTAAGAATCTAGTGGAGCATTATGGAATTGCACAGTTGTCAAGAACCGGAGTTTCAGCCCTTCCTAGAGGCGGAGTGGAGAGTTGAACGCGTCTAGAAAATCATTGAATGACGCCGAAAGTATTAAGATCTTTGATACTACTCTTAGAGACGGCGAGCAGACGCCTGGTGTGACGATAACACCAGACCAGAAGATCCAGATCGCGATCCGGCTAGATGAACTTGGGGTCGATGCAATAGAGGCAGGGTTTCCAATAGTATCGCATGGCGAGATGCAGGCGATCAAGGCTATAGTAAAGCAAGGATTGAAGGCTGAAATTTTTGGCCTTGCTCGCGCAAGTCAGATCGACATTGATAGTGCTATCAAATGTGACTTGAAATACATTCATACTTTCATAGCAACTTCTGACATTCATATGCAGTATAAGCTGAAGATGACGCGTCAGCAGGTCTCTGAGAAGGCAATTAGCGCAGTAGAATATGCTAAAAAACATGGCTTGCACGTAGAGTTTTCAGCAGAGGATGCAACAAGATCTGACAGGCAGTTCCTGCTTAAGGTGTTCAAGGAGGTAGCAGGGGCAGGTGCGGACAGGCTGGACATACCTGATACCGTGGGCTATGCAATTCCGCAATACATTGCCGACCTTGTAAAAGAAGTCAAGCAAGCTACAAGGCTCCCGATAAGCGTCCACTGCCACGACGATTTTGGCTTTGCAGTAGCTAATTCGATAGCAGGTGTAAGCGCCGGCGCTGCATGCGCGCATGTCACCATAAACGGTCTTGGTGAGCGTGCTGGCAACGCATCGCTTGAAGAATTTGTAATGGCGCTCCAATGCTTGTACGGCAAAAAGCACAACATCAAGACACAGTTGCTCTATGAAACTTCTAAGTTCGTTTCAAACACTATGGGCATAATTGTACAGCCAAACAAGGCGATAATTGGTGAAAACGCCTTTGGCCACGAATCTGGAATTCATACTCATGGCATCATCAGCAATCCACTTACCTATGAGCCTATAAGCCCCGAGCTTGTGGGCAGGAAAAGGTGGCTCCAAGCTGGCAAGCATGCTGGCGCACATGGCATCAAGGCAATGCTTGAAGAGTTTGGTATCAAGCCTACTGACGAGCAGCTTCACATCATCGTGGAGAAGCAAAAGAACATAGCTGACAATGGCAAGCCCATTACTACATCGGAACTATTGTCAATAGCCGGCGGGGTAATGGATAACAACAAATTTGAAGAAAAGTTCAAGCTCTATGACTTTCACATCGTCACTGGGATGAACATCATACCGACTGCTGTGGTAAGGCTCAACGCCAACGGCAAGGATTTCATTGCATCAGATATTGGTGTTGGTCCGGTTGATGCAGCGCTAAAAGCGATACAAAAGATATCAGGAGAAATGGCAAATGTGAAGATAAGAGAATATAGGCTTGACTCAATAACGGGAGGCTCTGACGCGCTTGCAGAAGTTACAGTCAAAGTCGAGGACAAGGACGGGACCGTCGTATCTGCACGCAAATCGGGCGAAGACATCGTAGTTGCATCCGTACAAGCAATGATGGACGCAATCAATAAAGTACTGCTAAGAAAGGTCCTCTACTCCAAAAGCTAGATACTGCAGCTCTAACATAGGGTATCCAATTGGCAAGATATGATATTTCCCTCCTCAAGGGAGATGGCATTGGGCCAGAGCAGACAGCGGCAGCAAAAAAGATCCTTGAAACGATAAATGACAATTCCCAAACAAAATTTGACATACATGAAGTCGAATCCGGCGACAGTGCGCTTGCCAAGTTTGGCAAAGCATTGCCGGAATCGGCTCTAGACATCATCAAGAAATCGCAAGCGTGCCTAAAGGGGCCAGTTGGCGAGACCGCGGCTGATGTGATAATCGTTCTTCGTAGGATGTTTGACCTTTATGCAAATGTCAGGCCGGCCAAGTCGTACCCTAATATTCCGAGCATCTCAAGCAACGTCGACCTTGTCACCGTAAGGGAAAATACGGAGGACGTCTACCTTGGATGGGAGTTCAATACAGACGAAAACACAGTAGTGGCACTCAGAGTTACATCAGAGCAGGCCAGCAGGAGGATCGCAGAATATGCCTTCAAGACAGCGATAATGCGTAACAACAAGCTTAGAGTAGTCGCAGTGCACAAGGCCAATGTCCTACGCAAGGGAGATGGGTTGTTTTCTGCAGTGTGCAGGTCAGTTGCCAAGAACTACCCGAAGATTCAGTACAGTGAATTATATGTCGACGCAGCATCGATGAACTTAATCCGCAACCCAGAGGAATTTGATGTTATTGTCACCACTAACTTGTTTGGCGACATACTGTCTGACGAAGCTGCTCAGGTGGTCGGAGGGCTTGGCATGGGACCAGCTGCCAACATTGGAGATCAGTTTGCTCTATTTGAGCCAGTGCATGGCGCTGCATTTGACATCGCAGGAAAGAACGCTGCCAACCCTTCCTCTATCCTTCTGTCTGCAAAGATGATGCTCGAATGGCTCTCCGATAAATATGGCGATAGAAATTTGATGGCAGAAGCTAGACGGATAGAAGATTCCATTGTCAGTATGCTCAAGCAGGATAAAAAGACAAAAGATATCGGCGGCAAGCTCTCTACTACCGAATTTGCAGCACTTGTAGCAAAGGCGATGTATTAGCTAACCTCTTGCTTTAATCTGATTGTCAAGACCTGAATGCCTGCAGACAGACAACTCCGTAATTGAAGCTACAATAGGGTGAGAATATCGAGTCAATACTTACCTAACAATGACTTCAATAAGGGTAGCTTGGCCACTAGGTATCACAGATAAGATTTCAGTGCTCAGAATTGGCAATTATTATCTACACCTTCTAGTGGCTCTATCTTCTCTAATGTAAGACCAACTTTAGGCGGGTAGGCCTTCCTTGACGTGCATAAGAAACATTCTCAATAGACGCTTTCTATATTTCTTTTTCAAATCAGTATTATTAAGAGCCTCTAGGTGCCTTTTTTTGCCACGCAAGAAACATGAATATAAAAGGAATGGTCATGACAGCAGTTGCTATCAGGACAGGCTGGAATGCGCTCGGGTCGACGTCTATGCCGGCGAGCTTCATAAATGGCAAAGGGAATACGGTGTAGAGCCAGAAAGCCACAATTATTCCTATGAGGTAGTAATTTCTCTTCAATAGAGTCGTGAACCCAAGCCTATCTATCTTTTTCCTGTCGCAGCTGATGCATTTAGTAGTGTAGCCGGATACATCTGCTGGGACAGTGCATGACGTACATACCCTACTTTCACAAAAGTAGCATTTTCTCTCAGCAAACCGCGAGCCACAAATGGCACAGCGTTGTTGTTGTTGTTGGTCAGCCATTGTACAACGATATATTACCATGAGCTTCCCAACAATATTACTCTATCTTGTGTAAAGCAAAACTTAAATTTGCTAATCTTGACAGTTGGTAAGGGTTCAAAAAATTCCTACACTTAAACAGACATACACAGGATATGCTGCCAAGCTGATGCTAGAAGATGGTACTGTTTTTGATGGCACTGGCTTTGGCTATCCCTCAGGAATTGCTGGCGAAGTAGTGTTTAACACTGGCATGGTCGGCTATACAGAAACTCTGACGGACCCTTCTTACAGGGGTCAGATATTGTGCCTTACCTATCCGCTTGTGGGTAACTATGGGGTGCCAAGCTATGACATAAAGGACGAGTATGGTCTGCCCAAGTTCTTTGAGTCAGATAGGATTCAGGTCAAAGGATTGATTATTCATGATCTATCTGACATTGCAAGCCACTGGAGCTGCATAAAGACACTCGATCAATGGCTTTACGAGGAAAAGATGCCGGGGATCTATAATATCGACACAAGAGAGCTGACTAAAAAGTTAAGGAAGCATGGAGTAATGATGGGCGCAATTGTTGTGTCTGAAAAAGCCATTAATGAATCCCTCTTGAAGAAGATGCTTGCAAGTGCTAAGTACGAGGGATTGAACTTTATGCCAGAGGTTTCGACAAAGGGGGCTCAAGAGTATGGCGACAAGGGCAAGGACTGCGTCGTGGTGCTTGACACCGGCGTGAAATATAGCATCATACGCAATATCATGCGCACGGGGTATAGGGTTGTCCGGCTGCCCTGGAATGCAACGTATGAGCAAACGATGTCATATAACCCAAAGGGGGTGGTGATAAGCAATGGGCCAGGCGACCCTAAGGTCTGCACTAATACGATCAAGACTGCTTCAAAGTTGATCAATATGTCTACTCCGACTCTTGGCATCTGTCTTGGCAACCAGATCCTTGCGCTTGCAGGCGGCGCCAACACTTACAAGTTGAGATTCGGCCACAGAGGTCAGAATAAGCCATGCGTGAATTTGCGTAACAACCAGGTGTATGTGACTAGCCAGAACCATGGCTACGGGATTGACCCAAAGAGCCTTGACAAGACGGGCTTTAAGGTTTGGTTCTCAAATGCTGACGACAATACAGTCGAAGGGTTTGAGCACAAGAGCAAACCGATAATTGCTGTCCAATTTCATCCCGAAGCATCGCCGGGCCCCTATGATTGTATGTTTGTGTTCGACAGGTTTAGAGAAATTATTGCCAACGGTATGAGGGACGAAACAGATCCAGAAGAAGCTGCACAGCTGCAGTCTGTGAAAAAAACAACAACAAAGCCTTTGAAAAAATTTGTAATAAATAAAAAAAATAGGAGGGAGAAAGATCGCCAAGAAATGAAACAATAAAGAAAGTTCTTGTCCTCGGAAGCGGGGCAATCAAGATCGGAGAGGCAGGCGAAAGCCAGCACTAATAACTGGCCGCAAATTCGACTACTCCGGTTCTCAATGCCTCAAGGCACTTGCCGAGGAGGAAATAAAGAGCATTCTGATAAATCCTAACATTGCGACTATCCAGACTGACACGCGCTTTGCAGACAGAGTGTACCCTATTCCAATAAATACAAGTTACGTGGAGAGAGTTATCGAGTTAGAGCGGCCCGATTCCATAATGTTGGGCTTTGGCGGTCAGACAGCCCTCAACTGCGGAGTCTCACTGCACGAGCAGGGCATCCTCCAAAAATACGGCATAACGGTTCTTGGCACCTCTATCAGAGGAATAAACATCACTGAAGACAGACAGCGGTTCAAGGAAGCCATGATAAAGAGTGATGTGCCAGTGTTACAGAGTTTTGCAGTCAATTCGCTACAGGAAGCCTTCAGGGCAGCTAATGACATTGGCTACCCTGTCATCATCAGAGTAGCGTACACGTTGGGCGGCAGGGGTGGTGGTGTCGCACACAATGAGTATGAACTGCAGGAAATTGTGCAGCGAGGTCTTAATCTCAGCATGGTTCATCAAGTTCTGATAGAGCGTTATGTCTGGTACTGGAAGCAAATTGAGTACGAGGTGATGCGCGATTACAAGGGGAACAGTGTGATCGTATGCAACATGGAAAATGTTCTTGCAATGCGTGTCCACACTGGCGATAACATCGTCATCGCGCCATCCCAGACGCTCAACAACTATGAATATCATATGCTGCGCTCAGCAGCCATTAGGGCGACTAGCTACTGTGACATTGTTGGTGAGTGCAACATCCAGTTTGCCCTTGATCCAACATCAGAACAGTTTGCCGCTATCGAAATAAATGCAAGACTATCTCGCTCATCAGCCCTTGCAAGCAAGGCAACCGGCTACCCTCTTGCATACATGGCGGCCAAGATTGCCCTAGGGTATTCGTTGCCTGAACTCATTAACAAGATCACAAAAGCCACGACTGCATGCTTTGAGCCATCGCTTGATTATGTTGTGCTCAAAATGCCGAGATGGGACTTCTCAAAGTTTGAGCTTGTTAAGCGCAAGCTTGGCAGCACGATGAAGTCGGTTGGTGAAGTCATGGCCATTGGCAGAACCTTTGAAGAAGTGGTGCAAAAGGCGATTAGGATGTGCGACATCGGCAAAGACGGCCTTGTCGCAAATGCAAATTTGTTGCCTCAGCTTACGGCTGAAGACATTGAAAGGATCGAGCTGGCGCTCATACATCCAACTGACGAGATAATATTCGCAGTCGTTGAGTCCATAAAGGCAGGCCTTACGATTGCACGCATCAATCAATTGTCAGGAATCGATCCATGGTTTTTGCTCAAAATAAAGAATATAGTCGATATGGAAGATAATATCCTCCGTAAATCCAACAGCTTTGACGAGCAGATGATAAGGAAGGCGAAAAAGATGGGATTTTCGGACAAGCAGCTGGCGCGCTGCCTCAATCTTGAGGAGATGCAGGTTCGTAACCTGCGGCAGAAATTTAACATCAGGCCGGTCGCAAAGCAAATAGACACGCTGGCTGCAGAATGGCCAGCCAAGACCAACTATCTCTATTTGTCGTACGGCGGCGAGACTGACGACGTCAAAGTGAAGGACAGCAATAAGAGTAGGATGATAGTGCTGGGCGCTGGCCCCTACAGGATCGGAAGCAGCGTCGAATTTGACTGGGGAACTGTCAACACAGTGTGGGGCCTCAAGGAAAATGGAATCAAGGAAATTTCAGTCATCAATTGCAACCCGGAAACAGTCTCAACGGACTATGATATCTGCGACAGGCTCTACTTTGAGGAGCTGACGCTAGAGCGTGTGCTGGATATCTGTGAGAAGGAAAGGCCAACCGGAGTAGTCACATGTGTCGGTGGTCAGACAGCAAACAACCTAACACCTAAGTTGGCAAAATGCGGAATCAATATTGTCGGTACTAGCAGCGAAAATGTTGACAGGGCAGAAGACAGGGCCAAGTTTGGACAATTGCTAGATATACTTAAGATAAAGCAGCCGGCGTGGAGAAAATTCACCTCACTTGCAGAAGCTAAGGAATTTGCAGACACCGTCGGTTACCCTGTGCTTGTCAGACCATCCTATGTACTTTCAGGTGCAGCAATGAAGGTAGTATGGGGCGAGCAGCAGCTAGAGGGCTTTCTGACTGACGCAACAAACATCAGCCCGGATCATCCGGTTGTCATTAGCAAGTTCCTCCAAGACGCTGCAGAGGTCGAAGTAGATGCAGTATCAGACAGCAACGAAGTTATCATTGGCTCTATTATTGAACACATCGACAATGCGGGTGTCCACTCTGGCGACGCGATAATGAGTATACCTCCTTGGCGGCTCGATAGGAATACAATCGATACCATCACAGACTACAGCGTCAGGATAGGCAAGGCTCTCAATGTCAAAGGCCCCTTTAACATACAATATCTGATTAAAGATGAAGAAGTACTGGTGATAGAGGCAAATGTTAGAGCATCACGCTCGATGCCTTTTGTGTCCAAGTTCGTAGGCTATAATATTATCAACCTTGCTGCAAAAGCAATGATTGGCAAGCCGCTTCCGCCCGCTGCTAGGGACCTGTGGCTCAAGACTACGGGCTTTGGGATTAAAGTGCCTCAGTTCTCGTTCATGCAGCTTGAAGGTTCAGATGTGGTGCTTGGAGTAGAGATGCAGTCAACTGGCGAAGTTGCATGCTTTGGCAATAGTTTCTATGATGCATTGTCCAAAGCATACATGGCAGCAGGCTATTCTCTACCACTGTCAGGATCGGCACTAATAACCGTGGGTGGACAAAAGAACAAAGAGAAATTGCTGCCTATAATATCGCTCATTACGTCCATGAACTACCGAATTATGGCTACGGAGCACACAGCAGAATTCATAGAGAATAATAACTTTAAGGACATACAATTGGTCTACAAGATAAGTGAGCCGGATCGCAAGCCCAATATCGCCGACTTATTGTACGAACGCAAGATCAACTTTATCATAAACATTCCAGCCACGTCTACGATTGAAAAGTATGTGGGCATGCTCTATGACGAGTACCAGATAAGAAGAAAAGCAGTTGAAATGGGCATACCTGTTTTAACGACATTTGAAGCAGCAAGCTCATTCATCAAGACGCTCCAGTGGCTGCGTAATAACACCCCGACCATAATGCCACTTAAAAGTTACATCAGGCTGGAATAACCACAAATCCTAGAAAAAATTCGATTATGACCTTGTAGGTATATATCTATGGTTGATCCTGGTTGACAGAACCATTACGTCATGAGTTGAGTTTCTTTCATCTGAGGATGCATTTTCACTGTGCGACATGAGAGGAAGGACCTTTGTCAGCCATAATTGAAGAAATCAATTAAAGAGTATTGGTCAAATGTCTTGTCATGCTCATCAGATGCGTATCTGAGACATATAATGCTGCTTTAAGACATTGTAAATTATTTTGCCACGCTCCAAGCAAGATACCATAGATAAAATGAAAGATTGCCCTGTAGAAGGCAAGAATAGCTGTGGCTATTAATACACGGCCTGTTCTAGTGGAAACACCATATCTATTTTATAAAATGCGTGGAAGGAGCGCTGCATCGCCTACAATCGAGCCGTCAAGCGTTACAACGATGCACTTCTTCACGCCATGCTGCATCACTCTTGTGAGTATAGGCGAAAGGGACTTATGATATAACTTTTCGCCAGTGGCATAAAGATATGGATTAAAGGTTGGTACTACTATGATGTCAAGCATTCCCTTCTCCGCAAAAATATTTTCCTTTCTTGCCTGAATATATAGCCATACCCGCTCGCCGTTTATCACACTCCCTTTTTTCAAAAATACAGGATGTACATGCCCCATCACTATCCGCTTGACATGTCCTCTAACATCAGAAGGCATACTGTGGCCGTGCACCAAAAGCGTATCGTCAAGCGTCATGCCCTTGCTGGTTATCATGTTTACATTCATTGGAACCAGTTGCCCAATGTTGCTATCGTGATTGCCCGGCACAAGGTAGACATCCGTCTTGGCTGACAGCTGCTTCAAGAATAGTGGCACAGTATCCCATTCTTGTCTGCTTATTGAGCCAACCGTATGCTTGATGTCGCCTAGCAATATGATGCTATCTGCATGCTCTGACTGGACAAGATCTAATAGTTCAGCAACCATGTCAGAGATAAGACTTGGGCTGAAGGTTATCCCCTTCGCTAACAGGTCTGCTTCAAGCCCGATGTGCAAATCGGATACTGTAATGTATTTTCTGCCTTCATCTTCTATCAATATCGCAGGGTGAGGATGAATAGGTCGTATCTTCACACTTTTTATACCGCCGATCAGGCAAATAAGTTAGTCGTGCAGTCGAGAATAGACTATACAGTAAGGTCAGGTAGTGTCAAGCAGATGTTGTTTCTGCCAAGTGGCAAAAAGTTATGGGTTGTCATAGGTAGAGACAATGAATACTGGACAGATCCCGAACTTGGCTTTTGCTCCTGCAAGGACTTTTATTTTACTACTCTGTCAGGGGGACAGGATTGCTACCATCTAAAGAGCGTCAGAAAAACTATACAACAAAAAGGATTCACAGCTATTGAGTTTGATGACAGTGATTACATTCACCTATTGCAGGCAGTAGCAGATGATAACATAAATGTCCTAGGCCGTAGTTGATACTTGAGTATTGGTAGTACTTGGCTGCGTAGTATCAGATGGTGGCTGCTGCTGAGGCTTTTCTAATGTTGTCCTTGCTTCGCCACCCTTTCTTCCAATAGTGCTATAGTACTCTGGTCCGCGCTCCTGCTTGACAGTCTCACCGCCCCGTTTGCCAATCTCACTGTAAAATTCCGCGCCATAGCGCTCCTTAACGGCTCCGCCCCCTTTTTCTCCTATTTCTCGATAAAATTCCGCGCCATAGCGCTCCTTAACGACTTCGCCGCCCCGCCTTCCTGCCTCGCTGAGACCTTCTCTATCATTTGCCCGTGCTTCTCCACCTGCCTTTGCGACCCTTAGTCTCGTGTCCGAATTTGCCGCGGCCAAACCCCTCTTCTGGTGGGGTGCAATACCTCCTTTCCGTGCTACTCGTTGCCTCGTCTCTTCGTTGGCAGACGCAAGGCCTCGTCGAGCGCGCCCTCTATCAGATGCTGCCTGCTCTGAGCCCATGCACTGTAGACACGCATATTGCTTAAAAGGGGAAACGAAAAAAGTAAGAGAATCATAATCAAACAGTTTATTAGCCGACTGTTTTTTGGCATCGTTGTGGCGTCTGACAACGTTCTTATTGTTGGTTCCGGGAGCAGAGAACACGCTCTTGGTTGGAAGATTGCACAGAGCAAACACGTAAACAAGATCTATTTTGCTCCAGGCAATGGGGGAACATCTGAAAATATCGATATCAAGCACAATGACATCAACAAATTGGTGTCGTTTGCAAAGCGCCAAAGCAACCTGCTGACAGTTGTGGGTCCTGAAGAGCCTCTCTCGCTTGGAATTGTTGATGCCTTTGAAAAAGAGGGTCTGCGCATTTTCGGGCCTAGGAAAGAGCCAGCTAGGCTTGAAACCAGCAAGGCTTTTGCCAAAGAGTTCATGCATGATGCAGGTATCCGGACTCCTGAATTCGCAATATTCTCTGACGCACAAAAGGCCAAGGACTATGTCGTCAGGCAGAGCAGACCGCAAGTAATCAAGGCTGATGGCCTTGCAGCAGGCAAAGGTGTAGTAGTGTGTGACGGCGCCGACCAAGCTATTGCAGTGATCGACAGTATAATGATCAAGAAGGAGTTTGGCGCTGCAGGCACTAAAGTAGTCATTGAAGAGCGGCTTTCTGGCGAAGAGGTATCCTTCATTGCTCTGTGCGATGGCAAAACAATAATGCCTCTTGCTCCAAGTCAGGATTACAAGCGGATATTTGATGACGACAAAGGTCCCAACACTGGTGGCATGGGAGCCCACTCTCCTACACCCGTGATTGACAGCGACCTTCATGAAAAGATAGTAAAAGACGTGATGCAGCCAGCTATGATTGCAATAAGAAAGCGCGGCACTCCATTCAAGGGCTTTCTCTATGCCGGCATAATGGTTGACGAAAATACAAAAAAACCCTACGTCCTTGAATTCAACGTAAGAATGGGCGATCCAGAGTGCCAGCCCATAATGATGAGGATGAAGCCCGACCTTTATGAGTACGTCGATGCAGCAGTGGACGGGCGACTCGAGTCAATGCCGCAGATGGAATGGAAGAACCAGACCGCCGTGTGCGTGATAATGGCGTCAAAGGGATATCCGGGCAGTTACGAAAAGGGCAAAGTCATAGAGGGCCTTAACTCTGATTTTGGGCCACATGTCATGGTTTTTCATGCTGGGACAGCAAGGAACTCGCAGGGCAGGATTGTGACTAATGGCGGAAGAGTTTTAGCGGTAACTGCGCTTGGAGAGGATGCAAGAAGGGCGATAGACAATGCCTACTCCGCTGTCAGGAAAATACGATGGGGAGAAAACGACCACTATTACAGGACAGATATTGCAAGAAGGGCGATAGGCCGCTAGGCGTAATGGATGCCGTCTTCACTAGCTATTGCGTCCAATCTTTTGTCATACTTGTCATGTGGTAGATTCTCAAGCAGCTGAAATGAGTACGCAAGCCCAATAGAAAATATTCGCTTACCCGACAGTAACCTGTCATAGAATCCCTTACCGTATCCAAGGCGGTTACCCTTTTTATCAAAAGCAATGCCCGGCACGACAAGTAGATCGATCTCACTCATCTGCTCATATGGCGGAGGTTCCATGATACCAAACCTGCCCTTGATTAAGGATTTTGTAGATGACAGTTCATAAAATGTGATCTTGTCTTCTTCGACTCTTGGCAGTGCGATCTTTTTGCCCAATATTTTTGCATGCTCGATTATCAATTCTGTAGTTACCTCAGAACCAAATGCATAGTATGCTCCAACAACCTTGGCCGGCTGGAACTCTTTGCTGTTTATTACAAATTCTTGTATGGTTTTGCTCCTATTTGAGATCTCCTGGTAATTCAGCCTGTTGCGCCTTTCAAGCATCTCTTGTCGTATTTCTCTTTTGCCTAACAGCAGCTACTTACTCATCTCTCGTGTTATAAAAGCAGCAGTCACGGTATTTTTCAAAAGCATTGCCCGGGTCATAAGGCCCACTCCGCCTGGCACCGGCGTTATCCAAGATGCTTTTTGCTTTACAGAGTCAAAGTCAAGGTCCCCGGTCAACTTGCCATTGAGTCGGGCTATCCCAACATCAATAACGACCACGTCTTCCTTTATCATGTTTGCAGTAAGCGTAAAGCTCTGACGGTTGCCAACCGCAGTAACAATCAGATCTGCATTGCGTAGCTTTTCGCCAAGATACTTTGTCTTTGAATGGCAAATTGTCACTGTGGCGTCTCGTTCCAACAACAAAATCAAAAGCGGTTTTCCCACCAAGTTACTGCGGTTTACAATGACTACATCCATCCCGGCTACATCTATTCTGTAATAGTCCAAAAGCTCCATGATGCCAGAAGGTGTACAGGGCTTAAGTGCTGCGATACCACTCTGCAGCATGCCAACATTGTACGGCGTCAAGCCATCCACATCCTTCAGCGGACTTAAGGAGGAGAGTATATCAAACTCATCGATATGAGAGGGCAGAGGTAGTTGTACTAAAATGCCGTGGACTTCAGGATCGTTGTTTAGGAGTTGCACGAGCTCGCGCAGCTCCTTCTGCTTAAAGGTGGCGGCAAGCCTATGATCTCTTGTGACAATACCTACCTCTTTTGCATCCTTATGCTTGCTCTCAATATAGGTTGCAGATGCAGGATCATCTCCGACCAGCACTGTCGCAAGGCAAGGCCGGACACCGATTGCCTTCAATTCTCGAACCGCCCCTATTACTCTTGATTTTACGTCTGCCGACACGACCTTGCCATCGATTAAGCGCGCTACCAATTGAATAGGTGGGAATTTTCTACACTATTTGCTTTTCTATATAAGATACTCGTGTAGAGTCATACTACACAGTATAGCTATAATTCCTTATGAAGCCGAATAAAATAAGATTCTAAAAAAGAACTAAAGAAACATACAATGCCGCTGGCAATAGTTCAAGCCTCGCCAAAGGACTTTATATGCTAAACCTATTAGTCCTTGTCTATCTCAACTTGCTCAAGGTGTTGTAGTGCTTGAACTATCTCCTTATGTAACTGCTCAATGCTTTGTTCGTCAGCCTTGAACATCTTTTGCTCTATAGGAGTAGCAGACTGCTGCATATTCGACGTTTCGGCGAGTATCTTTTTTGCCTTTGCGTCAATATCATCCTGGGAAGGAGGATTCGATTTAGAAAGCTCTAATAACTTTTTGTCAAGCACAGAAATCCTGTCCTCGAGGAAGGATACAAGGTTGTTGCGGAGTTCCTTGAGATCCGAAAAGTCTGCCACGGGCCGCAGGTAAGCGACCTTTTGGTTGAGCGAATCGAGTTGCTGCTTGTATTTTAGCAACAGTTTGTCACGCTCTAACCTGTCGATCCTGCCATCCCGAGCTGCTTCATATACCCGAGTAATTGCTTCAGCTGTAAGGTTCTTCTCAAACAGGAGTGATATAAGTTCCGCCCGTATGGAGGCGATGGAGGAGGATGATGACTGTGCATACTTTTTATTATTACCTCTGATGCGAAGAAGCTTGTCCAGAAATACTGCTGATATCACGCCTGCGATAGATGAGCCGGCGATGAAGGCGATTTCTGTGGACATTATATAGGGTTTGCCAAGGCTTGCTAGAAGAAAAACTTTCTGTTGTATCAGATGACCTGTCGTTTAATCCAGTCGTACTTGCGAATTCTCGGGTCTGGGTAGCCACACTTTGCGCACCGCTTACTTCGCTTATGAAATGAATTGTGGCCACACCTTCTGCATCGTATATGGGTCTTTTTACGAGTGAACTTGCCCATCGATGTAGTGCCTTTTGTCATTTCTCACTCAGCTTCTCCATATACATTACTTTGGCGGTGGTGAGATAATGACCACATTGTCCCCTCTGACGACGATAGTGCCCAGCTCATTAGACTTGCCTTCTTCGAGAATTTCTACTGAATCTTCAAGCAACAGGTTCATATGCTGGTCGAAACCGTGAAGGTTTCCTCTGATGACTTTGCCGCCCTTAAGCTTGATAAGTACAATTTTTCCAAGGCTCTCATCGAGAACTTTCACTGCCATATCTACGGACAATTAGTATTCTACCGAAGGTAGAGCATGATATAGGCATATATTAAAATTTGTTTGATTTATCTTCTGTTAACTTCGTGTAAATCATGTCCTGTATTCGATAGTTATCAATGAACAACAACTTAGGAGGACACGAGTGCACACCTATACAACGTTTATCGAATTTCTGGAACTTGAGTATATATTACAAGTTTTGGTTGGATAATAACAACTATTGCAACAAGTAAGCTAGCTGAATGATTTAGGAATTTACCATGAAGATTGCTATTTCATGGCCTTTTCTTATAAACCAGAGCAACTACCAGTAATTTGCTGGATATACATAGCATAAGAGTGATGTTTGGTTCTAATACTTCATTGCTAGTTTTATATGCATCTAGGGCTTTGGATAGCCGCATGAGCGATTTTCTTGTGGTTTCATTACTTTGAAGATC
>JAICVG010000125.1 GCA_025935445.1 Nitrososphaera sp.
ATGAAAAATACAGCCATGGCCATCATATAGGCATTTACTTTGTCTTGATAGTAAATCGGTATCATAAGGCGGCGAAGACCTTGCCACAGAGTTGGAAGGTCCCGTGCCCACACTGCATCTATGTGGGACTCGCCTCTGACCATCTTCATTCTGAACTTGCTGGCTTTGACCTTGCCGCCAAGTGCTCCGTCCTCGACCAACTCCTCCTTTACTCCTTCGTGAGTGCCGATGGCCTCATAAGTACTTCTTGTGATGATGAAAAAGCTGCCAAAAAAATAGCCGGTCTTAGTGTTTGGGTCGTTTACCCGGATTGGCGAAAAACGTGTGTGCAAAAATGTTGCAAGAACGGGCAGGGTCATCTTTGTCCAAAAGTCGTTGCAGATGAGCCGAGGAACAGCGGTTAGTGCCTCGAGGTTCTCAGACATGAGATGTCCAACTGCAAGGGACATTGTGGAGGGCAAATGTTTGCTATCAGCGTCTGTGAACATCAAGAGTTCGCCCCGAGCCCGCAGAAACCCTTGATAACATGCCCAATTCTTGCCAGTCCACCCCTCCGGTTTAGCTGATGCATCGATGTGCATGACGCGCAAGTCATTAGTTGCATAAGCCTTCATTATTTCACCCGTCCTGTCGGTTGACGAATCGTTGATTGCAATTATTTCAAAGTTTGGATAATCCTGCCCAAGCAGGCTGTCAAGACAACGTGCAATATAACGTCCTTCGTTCCGGGCAGGCAGGATCACGCTTACTTTGGGGAAGCGGCTTACGCTTGTCCGGTCAAACGATTCAAGCATTGGAGATTGCCTAAATGACTTGGTCATGTATGTAAGGAAGTACAGCCAAACGCCAAATATGCCGGCCATTATGGCAGCCAACACCAAGTTCGTTATTGTAAGGGCAAGCTCCATTGCATCATCTAGGAAGAAATAGGGCTATTTATTCGACTGCTTTCGCAATGCGGAAAAGCGCTTCATCAGTTCCTTCTGCGATGTGTCTTTTCACCATGCCCGTGAACATACCAAGGAACCCGGCCAGCTTGATATTCCATACTACATCGATCCTTGTCTTTAGATTGCCTAAAGGGCTCAGCGTCACAGTCTTGGTGCCCCTAATGGGTCCCTCTGTTATCATTATTTCAACTGATTTTTTCGGGTTGAGGATGACTGTCTGACGGCATTTTGAGTCTCTAAACGCAATAGTGACCTCTCGCTCGATCTTGTTCTCGGCCTTGCTGATATTTTTTACAGTCTTGGTGCCATGCCAGTACTGAGGCTCATTGTCGACGTCTGCAACAATGTGCCATATCCTGTCAACGGGAGCAGAAACCTCCCGGCTTGCATTGATGGTTACCATTACACCTTGAGTGATAATATGTATAATCTAATATAAGATTGCACTTTGTATCCTAGTCCCCTCACTGGTCAGGCATGACGAGGAGATGGATTATTTTGTTTTGTTAAGGGAACAAAAGCACACAAGCCCCTCTGAGCTTGATGTTATATAATATCAAGCTCCCCCAGATGGATATCTCCCAGCCGGCACCTTTTCAAGATGACAACAACAGCAATACAGACCGCGATATTACCATTAGAGACTTCCTCAATGAGAACAACAACGACAACTGCAACAGCCTGTCTATATGTATACATCAGGGTGAAGGAGACAACGAGATTAACATCGAACATAGACGACATTAACTTCGACGTCTACTACTAAAATAACATGTAAAAGAGCCGCCTCCATTTCCTTTCAACTGCTATTGCAGTTATGCCGAGCTGCAATCTTATTACTAATAAAATTGGCTTTATCCCAAAGGGCGCCAAAAATGACGCCAAGCACAGCCCAGAACATGCTGATGGTGATTGCGCTTGTTATTCTAAAACCGATGACCAGATCTATTGGCGCATTTATTGGGTCAGGGTTTGCGGGCATTGCAAGATATGCTCCTGCCATTATAGCAGCATATACTGCCGAAGGAATTATTATCACCTTCTTCTTTGTATTATTTGAAGATGCCACCATCATCTTCCGATACAAGAATGCAAGCCCAAGCGCGCTAAATCCCGATATCGCCAAAAATGCAACATAAAGACTCTGTCGGTAATAGATCGTTTCAGGATTTCCCACTGCAGGAGGGTTTGGAGGATATTTGAGTGCAGGCATCAAAAATAATACGAGCCACATGATGCCGGCAACAATGAGCGCCTTCTTCTTGTTGTTATTGGTGCCAGAAATCGACCCGCGTGTATACGCAAAGACAATTCCATACAGCGATCCTATCGATAATCCCAGGATGGTGCCGGCAATTATTTCGCCTCCTTTTTGCCAGAACCGGTAGGCTGCAAATTCAGCCGGGTTGGTGATTACTTGGCCGCTTTGAGCGGTGGTGTTCTGCTGTAGCATTTCAAGTTCTATTGCGTGATCGATATACGGCTCGACTACAACCTGGTTGATAGCACCCAAGATAGTTCCTGCAATCGCTCCAGCAAGGAGAGTAATAGCAATAAAGGTGATAGCTTTCATAAAGGACCAGGAAGGTTAGTTAGTGGCACGGAAATCCTGCTGCATGCCTCATGTCATGATAGAATTCATGGGCCCAATTTGTCCCCGGCTCGTTGCCCTCGCTACCATCAGCTGGCACAGTAAAGCCAAGCATTTCACCCTGATCGAATCCAACTATAAAGACTCCAAAAGCAAGCACTCCAAGAAGAATACCTACTGCAATCCTTGGAACGCCTTCTGCAGACGTTTTTTTTGTTATCTCGTTGTTTACTAGCATTCACCACGGATGCAAGGGGCTTCTATATAAAGAGTCGGATGGTTTATCCAACTCATAGGTAATAAATAATGCATACAGACTCTACTACTGTCAGGTATGCACATGTACATCACGATGCTTGAAAGGGTTGCAAGCAGGTATGCTCCAAGCAGGGCACTTTCCTTCGATCTTGTGCATGTGTTTGTGGCTTTGCAAAGGATAGGAAACAAGTGCGTAACGAGCAGGAATGCGCTGTGTAGTGGATTGGTCCTCGGCGAAGGGACAGTAAAAACGCTTGTAAAACATCTAAAGATGCAAGGCCTTATCGAAACATCAAACAGGGGCATAAAGATGACTGCCAAAGGAAATGGCGTATATGAAGGACTGCTATCAGCAATTCCGGCAGAAATGAGCTTGCCCAAGTGCTCAGTCGCCCTTAGCAGGTTCAACTATGCAGTTCTTGTCAGGGAGTTTGGCTTTGCAGTGGGATTGGGCATTGAGCAACGGGACGCTGCCATAAAGATGGGCGCAACAGGTGCCACTACTCTGCTTTTCAAGGACAACAAATTTGTTATGCCGGCAAGCAGCAACGATTCACTAAAGAAAGAGCGAGAGGTGCGCAGGATGCTGGTTGAAAAATTAAATCCAAGAGATGGAGATGTAATAATAATAGGGAGCGCAGATAGCAATGAAAAGACTGCCGAGCTTGGTGTAAAAAATGCAGCGCTACTGACAATATTTAGTCATGAGAAACATCATCATCATCATCATTGAATTTGAGGGTCGTGCCATCTTGTTATAGATATATGGAGACCTTTACTGGCCAGTCCATTCAGTCCTTTATGGCAGCTGTGTAGTAGAAGGGTTGTGATTGCTGCTCAGGTAGCACATGAATGAGGGGATACATGTCTATCTCCGCACCTCATTTATTTTACTACTTCACAGGATCGGGCTCCTTTCGTCTTCGTTACAACCGTCTCGCCATAGCCTGCGTACAGGCATATTGGGCCATTAAGATGAATCTGGTAGTAATAATAATCTGATGCTACTTTGTTTTTCTATGCGGACTAGTTTGTGACTGCATGAGGAGGTGAAATTTCTCTTTTATACTTCCATATCATCAATGTTGTTGAATTCGTTTTTGCATATATCGCAAAATTTTTCCTGCCGCACAGACTGCAAAGATAATCTGTAGATCCTATGAGATATATACAAATCTCACATTGATCTTGCCACATGTCATTTTTTTCTGAAAATAAACCATACTTTTTCAATCCTTATATCTTTCATGATGCACAACTTTAGCTGATGACTTTTGCAACGATACTTGTATGTGTGGACGGTTCAGAATCTTCGATGAAAGCGGCCGACTATGCTATCAAGATGGCAAAAAAACATGAGGCCCGGCTTATCTCATTATATGTTGTCGTGTCGCAGCTTGGCTATGCATATTCATCTGGCGCTTTTGGACTTGTGACACCAAGCGCAATAAATGATCTTTTGGAAAAATCAAAGCAGGAAGCACGCAAGTGGTTTGACGAAATTGAGAAAAAAGCTATGGCACAAGGAGTTAATGTCAAGGTAGAAATGGTGGCTAGCCCCACTTCTATAGTACCTGCAATAGTAGACTATGCCGAGAAAAATAAAGTCGATCTCATAATAACTGGTACAAAGGGACGACGCCGGTCGGGCTTGGCCAAACTACTACTTGGCAGCGTCGCATCAGGCGTAGTGACTTATGCTAATTGCCCTGTCATGGTGGTAAAGTAATTAATCACCATGCTACTACTTTATCACTCGTCTTCCTTTTATCCTATCATGGGTGCTTGGCTCAGCATCGTTAGGCACAGGAACTGAAGGTTTGCTCACCTTTCTGGTAGGCTTGGGTGTTTCATCCAACTCTAGCTCCTTTGCTTGCTCGGTATCTAGGGGCTGCTCGATCTCTTTTTTTATGGCTCATATAATATAAGATACAGGTTTTTTGTGCTAAAAATGTTCACAGCGAAGGCAAAATTAGCCAAGCAGTATGCCGGATAATTGTAAAAAGGTATGGTGTGCAGAAACAGCACATGAGTCAGCAGAATTCTTCTGCTTATTCAGAGGAACGTTCGCGTGAAAGACTTCAGATGATAGATACCCTCAAGGCACCAATCATCCAGATGGGCCGCAGCCTTGGTTATGAGGTGGTAGAGAATCACGACCTCGGCGCGGGGCCTGTACATATAGCTTGGATTTTCAAGCCCGGATCAGAGTCAATGCCGGACATGCTGCTTGGGTTC